>JBMOHT010000049.1:0-23144 GCA_049317705.1 Bacteroidota bacterium
CTGATGACCTGCTGATTACAAATCAGCTGCTCTACCAACTGAGCTATGCCAGCATTTATTCAAAGAATCAATGCTCTTTTGAGAAACACCGGAATCCCGATGTTTCTCGAAAAGGCATTGTGACGGAGTTAACAAATATATACTTTTTTACAAGAAAGTCAACAAGATATGCGTTAAAAAATACTAACCTAGGACTAGTATTTTATGGGGATTTCTGAGGCTTTTTTGAGGTAAAACTGAGCAGGGATGCTCTTTCCGTGAACTTCTTCATACTGCGCTCTCAATAAAAGGGCATTTCTTGTCAGCATCGTGATCTGGCGGGAATAGGAATCCGTCCCGCTAAAATTACGGAATTGAATTTCGGGATCTGATATCGGATGATACAGAGTGTCCGTGGAAAGCCGAAGTACGAGTCCTTCAGGAATACGGATAAATCCTGCGGTGTATTGTGTCTCGATTTCGGGAGTGATGAATATGGTGCGGTCCGGATTTTTCTGAATGAAGCTGTTCAACAGCTGCGTATAACGGCTTTCAATAACTGTAAAATCGTATGGAAGATCATGCTCGAATTTGTATAGTTCTACCAAGAATAGTTGTATCTCCTTCTGTGACCTACGGGACAAATCAGGATGCATCTTTTCCAACTGAGCGAAATACCATGAACGGCGGAGCAGTTCCTTATCGATCACTGTCACATCCGGACGAAGTCCGTTCACATACTGATAATAGTAGGAAGCCGCGACAAAGTAATCCCACTGGTAGGAAATAACGATCGCATCGGGGGGAAGGTTCAGGAGGATGTTCTTAGTATAATCCTCTACGAGGTAGTTAGTGCTTTGATCCACTTCTCCCTTGTTAATATAGAGCTGCGCTCCGGCAATAATCAACAATACGGATGCCGTAATTCCACGTGCCACTCCCCCGTCAAACCGATCAAGCAGTAGACGGATGCCAAAGGACGCAAAGAACCCAATGGAGATAAATGCGAGAAGAAAATACGAGTCGATATCATGGATATCATAATTGACAGAGTAGGCTACGCATGTTACCAGCAACAATGATATAAAAACAAATTTCCTCCGTTCGTTGAAGAGCAAAACGACAGCACCGATGCCGGCAAGAATGAGAACGGGAAAGAAGAATTCATTCGTCAGGTTATTAAAAAAATAATTGAGCTGACGCTGTGCCGCCTCCGTTGAGGAGAACATGAAAATGCGAAATTGCTTTCCTGTGAAGTGCCACCAGAACCGTTCCGCTGTCTGTGGATTTCCCCAGTTGAGCAAGGGCTGCTGCAAAGCGCGGACCGGCAGATAGAGATACAGTGAAAGTCCTGCGATGAAAGGCGCGGCAAGTATCCCGATCTTTTTAAAGGACGCTCTATTAAAACCATGATCTGCAAAGAACCAATAAAGCATCGCCGGTGCAAGAAGGATGGTTGTGAGATGATTCGTGAATGACAGTCCGACCATGAATGCGAACAACAGCCAGTGATTATAGGAACGGAACTTCAATGCGTTCACGAAGAGTAAGAGATCGGTCATGATCAGAAGCAGGTGCAGAGAATAGACCTCAATGGCTAGCCCCTGGAACCAAAATGTCCTAGAAAAGCCTATAAACATTGATGAAATTGAGGCGGCGGCCAAGGCACTCCACTTGTTCCCCTTCGTTCCATCATCTATTATAGAGATGACCGTGAAGAAAAAAATTACAACGGAAATGGAAGTGGCAAAAGCAGCAAAGATATTCAGGCGGACGATCATCGCCTGAGCGACGGGAAGTGAGGACCATATCTTCGTGATGAGGGTAAAGAGCGGATATCCCGTGGGATGAGCGATACCGAGTGAGACGGCAACGGTAGATAATTCTCCGCTGTCGATGAATCCTATCGTCGGCGCCATGGTGAGGCAATAGACAGAAAAAACGGCAAGCCCGATGAGTGATGCTGTTAAGTATTTTATGGTGTTATAAGAGAACATTCGATGACGAATTTATTCGAAGTCATTTCAAAAACAGAATATATTTTTTATCCAAGTGTCATTCCTGAATAATTTTGGCGGGAATCCATACTACCGGACCCCCGGTAGGAGCATTTTCCGTCACAAAGTGATGGCTTCGCCAAAGGATCGAGGCTGTGTCAAAAGCCGAATTTTTTCCAAGTCATTCTGAACGAAGTGAAGAATCTGGAACGAAGTGAAGAATCTGGAACGAAAGCAGACACTTCGCTGCCTGCCCGACTGATGTCGGTCAGGCGGGCGCTCAGTGTGGCATAATTAGAGTTTTGACACAGTCTCGATCCCTTCGGGACGGGGTGACAACGATATTTTAAGATAGTGTTTAAAAAAATTAATGCCGCGCTTCACAAGGAAAATACGAAGATTCCGTGAATTACGGCAATAGAATTCTTATGAAGGTCTTTCTCTGTGCGCGAAGCTCAGACCATTATGAACGCACATCTGCATCGATCTGAAGATCGTTCTTCATTGTTACCAGCAGCTCTTTCAGATCGGAGAGCATTAGCGCTGTCTTCTTTTCCGTTGAAACTGACGATGGTAAATGACTGCACAGAGTGTCGAACTTTCTGACCGCTTCCAACATTTTTGTTTTATCAAGGACAATCTGTTTGCCGGATCTGCAGCTTCGGATACCATTATAGATCCTGGCAAACAGCTCATCCGAAGAGAACGGCTTGATCACATAATCATTCGCACCGGCATTGAAGGCTTCGACGATATTTTCCGTCATGATCCTGCCGGAAAGCATAATAACATAGAGGTTGATATCCATTTTCTTCTTGCGGATTGTCGCGAGAACCTCTATCCCGGAAATATTCGGCAGTTCCCAATCCAACAGCATGATATCCGGATGGAACGAACCGAGCAATGCCAATCCCTGCTCGGCATTGGCTGCAGCTTTTACATCAAAACCATTTTCCGTCAATATCATCTTTATCTGTTCGAGATAGAACTGGTCGTCATCAATTACTAAAATTCGATTTTTTATATCCATATTATTACTTCATCCTTTCTATATCAGATATTTCCCTGCCCTGAATTATCATTAGAGCGCATCTCAAAAATGGTTATACATTGTCATGCCGAGCGCCCGCCTGACCGCATGGCGGGCAGGTAGTCGAGGCATGATTCACGTGAATTGTCACACTTCGACTCCGCTCAGTGTGACAATATTTCGTTTTTGAGATGCGCTCTAGTGCTGTTTCTCAAAAGTAATATTGTATTTGATCATCCTTCGGCGCGCGCCGCACCATGGTCATCCTGAGCAAGGCTCGAATTTCTTGATGGCCGCGTCGAAGGACCTCAAAATGTGCGGCGCTTGCTCAGGATGAACAATATTTTTACAAGATAATTTATGAGAAGTGGCACTAGTAATATTTCAGGATCCTTCTTTCATTCCATTCAATATCTTGTGAAGCCCCTGTCTTGTGATACCGGCCTTCTCCGCGGCTTTCGATATATTTCCGTTCGTTGATTTCAACAGAGTGCCGAAATACCGTTTCTTGAATTTCATATCCGCCTGCTTGTATGTGAGGACACCGTTGTTTCCGTTCTCATCTTCGGCCGCTTCGTGCACGCGGTCGAAGAACGAACTGTTGCGGAGCGGGAACAGATCTTTCGTCAGTGTATTGTCGCGGGTATACGCCATAGCATTCTTCACGGCATTCTCCAGTTCACGGACATTCCCGGGCCAGGAATATTCTTCGAGATATTCCTGCACATCCTTCGGGATGACCATCTCGGCGTTGATCGGTGAACCGTACAGTTTCAGAAAATACTTCACGAGCGGAATAATGTCATTCTTCCTGGTACGCAGCGGAGGGACATTGAGCATGACACCGGAGATGCGGTAATAGAAATCCTCGCGCATTCTCCCCTTCACCACGACATCCTTCAAATCCTCGTTGGTCGCCATGATTATTCGAAGATCCACTTTGATCTCGGGCTTGCGGGGATCGTAACCGACACGGGAGAAACTTTTATACTGCATAAAATGAAGCAGTTTCAGTTGAACTGATTCGGTGAGCGAGGATACCTCGGGGATATATATGGTCCCCCCATTCGCCGCTTCGAATTTACCTATTTTCATCGTTTCCGCACCGGAATATGCCCCTTTTTCATGACCGAACAATTCTGATTCGATCAATTGTTCATTGAGACTTCGCAGGGAAATGGGAATGAACGGTTTGTCGGGATTCTGACTGCGACGGTGGATCTCGAACGCAATCCTATCCTTACCGACACCGGTCTCACCATTGATGAGCACATCGAACGGAACCCCGGCGAGGCGGTCGATCTCCTGTTGAATGGACTGCATCTTTTCGGAAACAACGATGAAGGTGTTCTGTTTGTCGTTGAATGTATCCTGCAGGAGATTCACATGCAGTTCAAGATCGCGGTGTTCCAGCGCTTTGTTGATCTTTGTGGCAAGATATTCCACGGTGAAATCTTTCTGGACAAAATCGTATGCGCCGTATTTGATGGTCTCTACGACATTGTTCAGATCGCCGTAATCCGTAACGATGATGACCGGCACATATTTATCGATCTCTTTCTTGATCACTTTCAGCACTTCCAATCCGTTGATATCAGGAAGATCCAGGTCGAGAAGAATGACATCGACATGATCGGTCCTGAGCACTTCCAGAGCGCGCTTTCCGTTGTGAGCTTTAACGATAGTGTATCGTCCTTCCAGGAGCGATTCGACATCGTTCGTAAATGAGATATTGTCGTCGACGAGCAGAAGTTTTTTCTTCATGGCATGAGAAGGTTAATGGTAAAAATTGTGCCGGTCGGTTCGTTTTCCGTAAAGGAGATACGGCCGCCGTACTCTTTGATAATATTCTGTGTATAGTACAACCCGAATCCGTGTCCTGTATTCTTTGATGACGTACCGAACGAAAAGATCTCGTTCTTCACGTGGTGGGCGATGCCGGGACCGTTGTCCAGGATCTTGATGTATGCATATTCACCCTGCACGGAGATGATGATATCGATGGATGGACCCTCCTGACGATCGGAACTCAGCGAGAAGGCCTCGATGGCATTCTTCAGAATGATCATCATAACTTCGGACAATTCGGACCGGCGAATGATGCCGAGGATCTGCATTTCGGTCGGATGGACCGTGATCCTGTATTCACCGGAATCGGAACGGATGGAATGGACAACATCCAGGACCGTCTGGTTCACATCGCATGTATAGTTCTGTTTGATGCTCTTGTTGAGCTTGACGATGGAGGATTTCAGTTCTTTGAGATTATGATAGAATAATTCGATCGATTCACGCTGGAACGGTCCGGACGACCTCTTCTTCCCTCCCGTTCGGGAAAGGATCATCTTCAGATAGTCATAATTGAATTTATTCAATTTGAGAATGTTCTCCGTAGTCTTTTGGAACGAATTATCCTTGAACTCACGAAGCGACAATTCCGACAGGAGCTGGGAGTACATCACCAGAGTATTCAGTTCCGGATAGACCCTGGTGAGGTATTCATTGATGACGATGGTGATCCTACGGACTATATTATTCTCGCCCGCATCACCATTCTCCAAAGATGAAAGCATGGAGAACTGTTCCGCATTTCGGGAGAATAGGAGCAGCCTATTGATGATCATCAGCAGACTTTCGCCATGACGGTACATTCGGAGTTTCATGAAGATCTTTTGGAACAGTTCGTTCTGTTTGACGGTCTCGGGTTGGTGTCCTTCCTTCTGCGATGTGACTTTTGCAATAACGGAGACGGCGATAACCTTATTCGATTCGTTACAGATGGGGGTCCACTGCATTGCGAACAGAACATCATCGCCATGAATGGAGAATGATTCGGCCGACATGACGGTCTGATTCGATTCGATGACATTCCGGATGTTCGATGAGAAGATATCTTTCAGGCCGTCGTCGGACGGTTTCTTTCCGATGACCGATAACGGGAACGGAGCATATTTTGTCGAGGGCTTATAATAGACAATCCGTCCGTCGGTATCGTGGATCCACAGTACATCATCGATCGCATCGGTGAGCTGTTTAAAGATATCATACCGCTCCATCAGCGCTTTCTCATGCTCCTTTTCCGTAGTGACATCCATAATAAAGAAGAGGATGCAGGGCATTTCATGCACTTCGATCGTTTCATACTGCAGCATACCAAAGCGTACCTCACCATTCTTGGTGACATATTCGATCTCAACAGAACCCATAAACTGCTTCAGCGTCAGCCGACTGGTCTGGATCCCTTCGAGCAGCTGCCAGTTGAATATCCTGGAGTGAGAGATCGGCGAACCCAACAGTTCGTCGGGTGAATACCGAGTATTCTCGCAGAAGGCCTCATTCACATCGATGAAGCAGCCTGAATCACGGCCATAGATGCACATCATAGAAGGACTGGAGAAGAAGACCGTGGAGAATTTATTTTCGGAGAGCTTGAGTGCTTCTTCGTTCAGTTTCTTTTCGGTGATATCCCGAATGACGCAGAGCAGTTCCTCTTTGATCCGGAACGGCATGACGCGGACCTCAAAGTAGCGGGGACCGTTATCATCCGAGATACCGAACTCAAGGTATTCGATGGTCTGGTTCTGCAGCACGGATTCCATCCGCCGGTTCATTTCATCGCGGCTCGTTTCCGGAAACATGGTCAGGATATTCCGGTGAGCAGTTTGTAACGAAGAGAACATGAGCAGAGTCCGGTTATTCCCGTACTGTTCCACAATATCGCCAAGCTTAGTGATACGAAAGAACATATCCGGAAGTGTTTCGAACAGTGAATTCAGTTCTCCTACGGTATTATGCAGCTGCTGTTCAAGTTCGTATCGCCTTAAACGTGCATTCAGCGACAGCATCAGTTCCTGTTCGGTAAACGGTTTTTGGATGATATCATCCGCGCCAAGATGCATCCCTTTGCGCTGAAGGTCCCGGTCCGTCAGACTGGTCATCATCACGATGGGGATCTCGTTGAACTCTTCCCGTGAACGGAGGAACTCGATGACACTGTACCCGTCGCCGCGGTCCATCACGATGTCGCACAGGATAATGGCGGGAGGCTGCTGTTGGATCATCTGCACAGCAGTGTAACCGTCATGCGCCGTGCGGATATCAAACGTATCCTCCAGAACCGCAGATACAATACTGCAGATGGTCTCATCATCATCGACAAGAAGGAGGTCCTTCATTTTCATGGCTGTAATAGTTGGTGCATCAGTTTGAGCAATGTATCGATCATGAATGGTTTTGTGATAAAGTTCTCCCGCGGAAGACCCAACTCATCCATCACTTTCACATTGGCATGGATACCGCTCATCATGATGATGTGCGGATTTTCGTTCATGGTACGGATCGCACGGACGGTCGATGGACCATCCATATGCGGCATCATCACATCGAGTATAACGACCTTTATTTCCGACTTGTTCGAGGCATAAATGCCGAGCGCTTCCGCGCCATTCGATGCGGTAATGACCTTGTAGTGATAATCCTCCAGAGTCGCTTTGGAGATATTTCTGATCACTTCTTCGTCGTCCACCAACAGGATGGTCTCACCGTTTCCGCTCGGAAAATCTCCGCTCTTTTCGATGATACTGTTGATATTCGCGGAAGTTGTCGCCGGAAGGAATATCTGGAACGTGGTCCCCATGCCCACTTCGGATTCAAGGACGATGAATCCTTTATGCGCCTTAATGATGGCTGCGACATTGAACAATCCGAGTCCGGTCCCTTTGCCGACCTCTTTTGTCGTGAAGAATGGATCGTAGATCTTTTTGATGATAGCGGAAGGGATACCGATACCAGAATCTGCAACGGTGATGCGGCAGTACGGTCCGACCTTTGCGTCGATGTTGATGTGTGTCGACATCTCGTCGAGAATGACATTGTCCGCACGGATCTCCAGCCGGCCGCCAGCGGGCATCGCATCGCGGGCATTGACACAGAGATTCAGGAGCACCTGATGCATCTGTGTGGGATTGGCAAGGATGGGGAACAATTCACGCGACGGGAAGAATTCGGCCCGAATCATCTTCGGGAATGTTTCGTTGATCAAGCGTTCCAATTCACGGATGATATGCTTCATCTGAACGACCATTGTATCCTGCTGATTCACGCGGGAGAATCCGAGGATCTGTTTAATCAGGTCGGAACCGCGGAGGATATTCGACTTGAGCATCTTATTGATCTCACGGGATTTATCATCCATCAGGACGCGGTCAAAATACGAGAGTGATATGAGGATAGGACCGAGGATATTATTCATATCATGCGCAATACCGCTGGCAAGAGTACCGATACTTTCCAACCGCTGGCTGTGCGATGCCTGGTCCTGCATCTGACGGCTCTTGGTGATATCCGAAATGACATAGAGGACGGATCGTGTTCCGGTGGAATCATCCGTAATAATTGTTGCGCGGATATGGACCCAGATGTTCCCTTTGGACTTGGTCTTATGTTCCTGGTCCTGTTCCCAATTCATCCCTGACTTTATCATCTCGAAAGATTCGTTCTGACCGGAAGAAACATTAAAGAAGAAACCGCTGAGTGCTTTAGAATTCAGTTCGTCCTTCGAATATCCGTACAACTGTTCGACACTGTCGTTGGTGTATACGATCGATTCGTCAAGATCCGTCACAACGATGGCGTCACTTGCCTGATCGAGATAGAAGGACATATCTTTGATGCGTCCTTCCGCAAGCGTCAGACGCTGCGTCGTTAACTGTTCACGTTCCTTGAGCAGCTGTTCTGCTTGTTTCTGTGTTGTGATATCCTCAAAGATATAGAAGCGTCCGAAGTATTGGCCGTGCTCTCCGACGATCTGCGTGGAGAAACGACGGATGGTGCTGTTCGATTTGAACTGTATCTCATCCTCTAAGACCGCAGTATTTGAGGGATCTTGAAGAGGGACACACGTTTCGGCGAACGCCGCCGGATCCTCAAGAATAGGTATACAATACGGGATGATGTCATTATTCTTCATCGCACCTGTCCGCATCTTCTCTTCCAGATGAGTTATTCCCCAGAGTTCACAGAACCGGCGGTTGAAATAGAGGATACGATCGTCCCGGTTGTCCACGACAAGAAATCCGAGAGGCGAAGAAGTTGCCATCATTTGCAGCAGTGATGCATTCCATTCCAGTGCCGCTTCATTCTTCCTTCGTTCCGTGATATCCTGTTTGATGGCGATAAAATTCTCGATAAAGCCCAAGGAGTTCTTGATGGGAGAGATGATATCATATTCGATATAGATCTCGCCGTTCTTCTTCCGGTTGATCACTTCGCCCTGCCATACAATCCCTTCGGTGATGGTCTTCCACATATCACTATAGAGTTCCGGCGACGTCTGACCGGATTTCATCACGCGCATGTTCTTTCCGAGGAGTTCCCCCTGTGAATATCCTGTGACCTCGCTGAAGTGCGGATTGACGTACTGAATGGTGCCGTGTTGGTCCGTAATGACGATCATCGCAAAACTTTGTTCAATGGCAACGGACATTTTTTTGATCTGCTGTTCCGATTCGACGCGCTGAGTGATATCGGACAGCGTTCCGATCATCCGAAGCGGCATTCCTTTCGCATTACGTTCAACGATCTTTCCTCGGTCAAGCGTCCAAATGATCGAACTATCTTTCCGGATCATCCGGTGTTCGGACGCATAGGATTCGGTCTCGCCGTTAATATGTCTTTCTACTTTCTTCAAGGTCTCATCCACATCCAGCGGATGGACACGATCCTTCCATTCGCTGAGATTGTCGCTCACCTCATCATTCTCAATTCCAATCATCTCCTTCCATCGCTGCGACAGGAAGAGAGTGCTCTCTTCAATATTCCAGTCATACATTCCATCGTTGCTCGCCTCGAATGCAAACTTCAGCCGCTGCTCATTCTCGTGCAAAGCCAATTCGGCCCGTTTGCGGTCGGTAATATCCCTGATGATTGAGAGGGCTTCATTATTGGACAATGCGATGAGTCTGTCCTCGAAATACCGGAGGCCGTCTGCCATGGGAAGTGAATATTCGAACAGTTCCATGGATTTTGAAATGAATGAACGTTCCATGGAGGCAATGGCCTGATCTGAAATATGCGGCGGAAGGATGTCCTTGATATTCTTCCCGAGAAACTGTTCCGGAGGGATATACAGATCGGACTTATTCGTGACACGACAGTCCAAGAAAATACCCGATCGGGTTATACGGAACATCAGATCGGGCACGGCATCCACAATAGCCTTATTCTCCTCTTCACTCCGGCGCAGATCCTCTTCGCTACGAAGCCGCTCAGTGATGTCGCGGATCGTCACGATGATACCCTCGGGACCGTGATTGGTGTCGAACAGTGCCGAACAACGGATCTCGGACTGGAACGACTTTCCGTCTTTTTTCAACAATGCCGCTGATACATCGGTCAATGTCTTTTTTTCAAAGATATGATCGAACACCGCTTTCCCCGTCAACCGGTCATCCTCCGTGAACAGGTCCAGAGCACTCAATCCGAGCATCTCATCATTGGAACCGTAACCGAACAGCTTCATACACTCGAAATTCACCAACGCGAGAGAGCCGGCTTTATCGAAGAATGCAATGGCATCCGGAGAGGATTCGATCAACGCTCTGTTGCGTTCCTCGATCTGATGGAGGAGCTGTTCGGTCTTTTTTCGTTCCGTAATGTCGCGGGTAACGCCGATAATAACACTCTTATTATTCCATGTTCCCAATGCGATACTGGTTTCCACATCGATGCGGTGACCGGATTTGGATATCAATGGGACGGGGCAATACTTCGTTTGTCCCGCGATCATCTCCCCCACGATCCTCAATGCTTCCTCCCTCCGTTCGGGAACATGCAACTCGATAACATTCATCGTCCGGAGTTCTTCGATGGAAAATCCCAGCCGTTCCAGCACCACTTTGTTCACCTCGAGAATCGTACCTTTTTCGTCCAGCACGAACATAAAATCGTTGATCGAATTGAACAACGCATTGACATTCCTCTGATTCTGGCGAAGGGATTCTTCGATGCGTTGAGAATAGATCGCTTTTCCGATCTCTTCCGCGATCGAATTCAGGATCCTTCGATCGTCGGGAGTGAACGGACGATACCGTTTCGTAGCGATATTGATCGAACCACCGACGGATTTGCCGACAAAGAACGGAATGATAGCGGCCGACGTGAATCCGAACTTTTTTCCTTTCGTCGTCTCGGAGTATATCGGCTGCCCCTTGATAAGCACCGTTGTGTACGGTTCAGCGGTCAACGGAATTACTGAGACCTCCTTGATGAATTCTTCGGGAAGGTTGATGGATGTATGAAGGACGCCGGAGTTCTTTTCGCGATCGATGAGATAGATACCTCCGCCGTCGAAACTGAACAGATTCAGTGTCAATTCAAGATAACGATGCAGCAGATCGGCGGACGACGACGTATGTTCGAGTGTATCGTTAAGGACGGTGGCAAATTCGATCCTTTCGGAAAGAAGACGGTATTTATATTCGATCTCTTTCGGTTCTGAAATGTCCGAGCAGGAACCGATGAATCCGAAAAATTCGTTCGTCGGAGAATACTTCGGAACAGCATTGATCTGGATCCACCGATAGGAGCCGTCATACCTCAGCAGGCGAATCTGAATGTTCATTGGTCTTCGCGCTTCAAAGCAGGAATGAAATACCTGTTCGAAATTCTCTTTGTCGCCCAATTGAATGGAACCGAACCATCCATCCTCACATTCCTGTGCGAACGAATGTCCGGTAAAATCGAGCCAGCTCTTATTGAAGAAGTTAAATTTCTGCGACTGATCGGTCATCCACATCATCACCGGAACACTCTCAACCACACTATG
This sequence comes from Bacteroidota bacterium, assembly GCA_049317705.1. Taxonomy (GTDB): domain Bacteria; phylum Bacteroidota; class Ignavibacteria; order UBA10030; family UBA8401; genus UBA8401. The sequence goes on from JBMOHT010000049.1 coordinate 11,831, forward strand.
AAAAAGGTTCTCGCTCTCCAGTAATTGTTTATCCTGTCTGAACCGTTCAATGGCATTGATGATCGAGTCACCAAGAAGACGGAGCAGGTCCATCGTTTCGTCAATAAATGTCCGTTCTTCCTTTACAGCATCGAAACCGATAAAGCCGACAAGACGCGATGCATAGATGAGCGGAACCACTGCGAGTGATTTGATCATCTGAGGTTCGAGGATCTCCCTCTCCGCCACCGCTTCCGGCGGAAGTTCGTCGAGTGACCTCAGCGCAATATTCTCGAACCGTTTCATCTTCCCCATCCACCACGGCAAGATCTCCGCGGGAATGCCCTGCAGATTTTCGATCTGCGGATCTATGCCATGTGCACACCATTCATGAGTATTGTCCATGACCGTATCGTTCATGCTCAGCATAAAAATATATGAACGGTCGACATGCATCAGATCACCAATTTCGGCGAGACCAGAATTGATCTGACGGTTCAGGTCCTGAGATGATACAAGGATGAAATCTTTCGAAATACGCGAGATGGTCGCATGCAGAGTTTTATGGAACGAGACCAGCTGTTTGGCTCGGGCGTCCTCCGTGATATCCAGGAAGATCACCATGATATGATTCGTATTCCTGTCGGGAATAGTACGGATCTCGAAGATGCAGGGGTGCGTATCGACGGGGATCTCTACGATCAGTTTATCCGATGAATCCTTTCTGTCTGTATTGACGATCAGATCTTTGATCTTTGAAGCAAGTGTAGCGGGGAAGATCTTATCCAGCGGGAGCCCGATGAGTTGTTGAAGTTGTGACTGAACGGTATCATTTTTTCCTGTAAAATACGTCCTGAGATATCCTTGAACGTCGAACCACGTTATGATCTCGGATATCCGTTGAAATTCTTTGAAAAAAATATATTCTACCGATGAGATAGACTTTCGTGCTTTAAAAATACTGTCCGCCATACCGTCCTTAAAGTAATCAATGATCTATTCGATCATAACTACCTCAATTTTTGAGCCACAATTATTACGGTGGAAATTGTGAAAAAACGGTGTCACCGTGTCGCCAAACATTGTCATTTGTCCACACATGTTTACATAATGACAATTGGTGTATAGTGTTCATTCGGGATATGATTGTCCGTTTACAAGACAATACATCGGAGGAAGGGAGAGCAAATACGAAGAGAGTGACTGACCAGTTCCGTTGACGACCGATTCAGTGAACCGATATTCCTTCCGGCAGCAGAAGCAGTTCGTGTCGCAAAAAATCCATCAGCATTGATTTATCGAAGTAGGTATCCGCACCGGCCTCAAGAGCGAAATCCGCATAAAGTGCTCCCTCATAGAATGACGAAACGGCGATCCTGCCGGTGTAGGACTGTTGACGGAGCAGTTTCACTACATCGACCAGATGCATCCCCTCGATGGAGAAGTCGATGATCAGAAGTTCGGGTGAATGTTCGGTGCAATACTGCAGCAGTTTGTCCGCGCAATGCATCGGGATCCACAGTATGTCCGAATAGAGATCATTCAGGATAGGATCGATCCGTTCGAGGAACCATGAGTTTCCGTCCGCGATCACGACTGAATGCCGGTGTGTGTTTTGTTGTGCGTACATTTGTCACTCCATACGGTTATGTTTAACGGACCGAAGTTCTTCCGGTCTATCCTTTGAAAGAAGCGGAATGAGGATGGAGACTGTGGTTCCATTGTTCACACTTGAATCGAACGTAATGATCCCAGCGTGGACATCTACGATCAGTTTGATGAGAGATAATCCGAGCCCCATACCGTGCTGCTGCATCGATTTCTTGTTGAACTGCATAAACTGTCCGATCTCTTCCAACTGCGGCTGCGACATACCGCAACCGTTATCCTTCACCGTGATGCGCACGACCGGACCCTCGCATTTTACCTGAAGTGAGATGAGACTGTCTTCCGGAGAGAATTTCAGTGCATTGTCCACGACCTCACTGATAACCTTCTCCAGGTATTCCGCGGAGATGCAGATATTGGAGTCAAGATCGATCGTGGTGGTAAGACAATGTTCCCGAACATATTTTCGTGCGGTATTCCGTGCGACACTCTCGATGAGCAAACCCGCATCGTACTGGAGTTTTTCCTTTGAGAATTTCGCAATGACATTCTGATGCGTGAGAAGATAAGTATAGATTGAGATTTTTTCGAAGATGGCTTGAAGCTGGCTTGCCCCTTTCGAAATGGAAGAACCGATACGTTTCAGTTTATGCTGGTCGATATCCTTCGTCAGTTCCGTGAGAATGAATGAGTTTCCCGAAATAATATGGAGCGGATTGTATAGTTCGGACGGGAACACCTTCTGGATACTCTCCCGGAGTGTATCCAGGCGCTCCTCGGCATATTTTTTGATACGCATCAGGCGCTCTTCCTGGGCATAGAACACATTAATGAGATCCTCCACGGCAAACGGCTTCTCAAGAATATCCTCCGCACCGAGCCACATAGCCCTCCGCACAACGAACGTATCAACTAATCCGGACATGAGAATGAACGGCACCATGGAATATCTTTCGTTGACATGGATCTCCTGAAGCAGATCAAAACCGCTTTTTCCATCCATGTGGATATCGCAGAGGATCAGGTCGATCTTCTTGTCGTGATACTCATCGAGGGAATTCTTGCCGTTGCTCAGAAAGACGACATATTTACGCTCGATGAGTTCCAACTCCAGCGACTTCAGCCAAAATTCGTCATCATCGATAATCAAAATATTATTGATCAATCTTGTCTCCGTAGAGAATCGATGCTCCATCTGGACAGATGGTTCGTGCTTCAAGGGAAGAAATTGAGAGATCATATATACCTATCGATTGAATGGTGTTCCGGAGTGGTTGCATGATACATATTTACGTGATGCGTTTGCTCCGGGACAGTCTGTGTGCGTATGTATTCCATGAGTAGTTGAATCCGTTCGATCACATCGCTTTTGCGGAGGAACCGAACGTATGAAAAATGTTCCTGTGAATTGAGTGCCTCGTTGGGTTCATCGAGTAAAAGAATGAACTGCAGATCGGGATGGTATCTCCTCAATTCATAAGACTTATTGAGGATCCTTTTGATGTTTTCCGAACCTTCCAGCATGATCATGGAGACTTTCTTCTGCTGGAGCCGGGGCATAGCCGCGATGAGCATATCCGCTGTCATCTCTTCCGCCGTCATGTTCACAAATTTAAAGAACCGTTCGAGCGGATAGTTCAGGTCGTTATCACTGCAGACAACAATTACATTATCCGTGAACTCATTTTCTCTTAATATTTGATTTTTCATTTTATGTTCCCCATGCGAACATGAAGTTCAACACCTATCTCTGACCACACCATATCCAAACAATATGCCAATCGATAATCACGATTTTGCCTTGGTTTTTGGTACTTTTATATCCTGGTCCGATAATTCGGGAAACGTTCGTTTCGTTCGGTGAACTTTCATTTCCCTGTATTGCCGGTGTTCGAACACGCACACAAGATCATTCCAATACGGCAGGTTCCATCTGCCGGCAGGTGATCCGTACATTCTCAAGGTCAATGTCCTGTTCCGCGAATGATTCCAACGTTCCGCACAGAAACAGCATATCGCGGTCCTCTGCGATCCGTTCCAGCGCGTTGATATCACTCCGCATTGTTCCACTATTCAGTGAATGTTTCATGATGCAGAGCATCATATTCGAACTGCTTCTGGCGATCCATTGTTCAACTGCGGGCCACGAAGGCACCAGTCCGAGATTCACCACCAGATACCCGGAGGTATCGAACTTCGATTCAAGAATTCTGAGCTGATGTTCAAGGGTTTGTTCGAACGTGAAGATAACGACAACGGAATTCTTCGAACTTTGCCGGTCCATACGGTCACAAAAAGAAGTGAACGCGTTGCTGATGGAATTCTTTGCAATTCTTCCTTGCGATGTGTCGATCGTGCCGAATCCCTCCATCCGATCCAATTTCTTCAGTACAGGTACGACTACTTCCATAAGGATATCCTTTTGAAGCAGATCCCCGTTGTAGAGAAGGATAAGGAGGTCCAAGATCTCCGGCTTGTTGCCGCGCAGCGCCGAAGCGAACAAGACCGAGCGGAATGTATTGAGTTCATTCCTTCGTACCATGTCCCGGATGACCGCAGAATCGCCGTTTGATATATGTTCATTTCCCTTCGGTCCTGAACGGTGGCTCTGCTTCGCAGCAAATTCCACTATGTGGGAGTAGGAAAATTTGCGGTGATGCCCGACCGTGCAGATACAACTGATCTTTCCGCTGTCGGACCAGCGTTTGACGGTGGACTTGCTCACATTCAGCATCTTTGCGACCTCTTCGGTCGTCATATTCTTCTGCATAATTATTTCATTCTTTCGTGGCCGAGTGAGGCGATCAGTTTCTGTGATTAGTCATTCAGTTCCGACACTGCTGCCGATCTTCCTGCCGGGTCAGCGGCTCCCCCCTCAAGAACTGCACGACCGCCATTCCGAAGATCCTCGCGGATATGACGAGTAAACTTGCGGCGGACCGATTGTTCTTCCGTTGCAGATACCTGGGGAAGTGAGTTGATGGTATCCTGAAGGAGGCTTCGTGATCGTGTCGGCACAGCATCAAGGAATTTCATGCGGATATTCTCCGGAGCATTCTTGAGTGCAACGGCAACCTCTTCGGCCGAATGCACACGAATGATCTTACGGATGATACTGTCATCAACAGTGCCAAGATCTTCAAAAGAGACACGATGGGAGGAAAGATGACGGTATAGATCCAGATCAAGGGTCTTGATTGTATTGCTGATGGCTGCCTCTGCATCCTCATCGATATTATCGAGGATGTCCATCAGAAGGTCTGTTCCCTGCACCTGAACATTTTGAATGGTGGGGATATTCGACGCTTTTTCCGCAAGGGTCCGGGCAACAGCAACGAACGTATCGATCGACAGCCGGTGAAGCGCGGACAATTGCATTGCGACGTCTGCACGGGACCTCTCCGGAAGGCTCCGCAGGATCTCTGCTGAAAGGGCCGGGTCCAACTGCGAAAGCACCATAGCGGTGATCCCGGGTGATTCATCCTTTACCAACAGAAAGAGCTGCTGCTTCGACAATTTTTTCAGATACGCAAACGGGGATTGTTCCTCTTCCGCCGTAATGGCATACTGTCTGATCTGTATCTGGTTACTGAAATATGTGAATGCTTCGTCAATCACATCCTGTGAACTGAGCGAATGATCGCTGCTCATCTTTGACAGCTGAGAGTATTCGTTCTTCGAGACATGCTCCCGTATCACCGAGAGAAGACCGAGTCCTAATTGCGAAAGGACCGGCTGCAGTCTCTGTCGATCTTCAGGGACCGCAAGCATCTGTCTGACTGCCCCGGCGGCCGCTTCCGGCCTTCCGACCGCTGCTGAGATGATGGAATGTTTGAGACGTTCATCATCCTTAACGGAACTGACCGGACGCACAGATTCAGGAAGGATATTCACAACTTTATTCTCCAGTTCTTTCACCGATGTTCTGGACCGTTCATCGGACTGCAACTGAACACGTTCGATCTCCTGCCGGAACATCTGGAGGTTCGATTTATTCTTCCTCATCAGCACAACGGCAGCGATCACAAGCATCATTACAATTGCGGAGAGGATCCCTTCGAACGGCGTCATTGCGCCGGTGACTGCAGTCTGAACGACCGGTCTTATGACCGGCAGAGCAGTGTCCACTAACGGTTTTGCAATGACAACCGGAATCCCTTCTATTTCCGGGAACGCCATTTCGGTGATCCTCACTCTGTCGCCCCGGGAAGGATTGAGTTTACCGCTGACGATGGCAATATTGTCCAGTAATTGAATGAGTTCCCTTTTTTGCAAGGTCATTCTCTTGTCCACCAACAGTGCAACGGAAAGACGCTCGACCGAGATGACCTTCGATCCTGCGTTCTTTTCCGATTCGAAACCTTTCACGCCGGGAAGGGCAAAGTCCTTGGCATCCTTATAATCCACAGCGGTCTCTTCCTCGATCAGCATCGCGTCGCACGAGATGAGGAATTTCAGGTCGGGGTAATACCTTCTGATCTCATTGCCGATCCTGCTTTCCACTTCGGACTCGATCAATTGTTTCTGTCTATTCACTTCGGCAGCACCTGCCATCAAGACGTTCAACACCAGCATCACAACAATGATGAATTTAACAGTTCTCATATGATTGCCATTATTTTGAATGAACTCTTTTCGTTTACGTACCGTAGAAAATCGCCGCCCGGAACATCATGTTCCTGAACTGCTGTAGTAATAGATGCGAATGACCACCCGACGATTATGAGCCCGTGCATTCTCCGTGTATGTTCGGGTAACAGAATCGGTCGCGGTCTGTGCAGGACGTGTATCGGCAAATCCGACCGCCGACAATCTCTTCCTCTCAATGCCTGACGAATCCTGCAGGAACTTCAGCACCTGAAGCGACCGTGCAGCGGAAAGTTCCCAGTTGGTCTGGAATTCCTTACCGTTGATGAGCGGCTGATCGTCCGTATGCCCTTCGATCGACAGAAATGCATTGCGCGATTCGATGAATTTTTTCAGATGCGGCGCGAGAACGATCATCGCATTGTATCCATCCTTCACAAGCGTCGCTTTCCCGATGGGGAACAAAAGATTGGACAGGAACCGCACTTCAACCCCGTCCCCCGTCATCACCACTGTCACTGCTTTGCGGAGGACCGTATCGGCACTTACCGTTTCGTTCAACTGATGAGCGATGGTTGAAAGATTCTCCTGACGGATCTTTCCTGTGCCGGCGTCCGCCGCAAAGACATCCAATTTTGACTGATCCGGTTTGGAGATCGCCAACAGCAGTGTAAATGCGGCGATCATGGCCGTGAGAAGGTCGATATAACTTACCTTCCAATGCCCTGCATCTTCACGACTCCGTGAAGGACGTTCCCAAAGATAATTCATTGACGCTGCCGAGGGTCACCAGGGACTTTCATCTTCATGGTGGTCATCGTCCGATGTGAAGGGACATAGTTCCGGAGTTTTTCCACGACATACTGGGTCCGCTTCTTCTCGTGGATCATGACAAGTCCGTCGGTGATCATCCCCTTCAGGATGAGATTCTCTGTGTTGATGGTATTGATCTTCTCAGCAATGGGCTGGAAGATGAAATTCGAGTACAGGAGTCCATAGAGCGTGGTGGTAAATGCAATGGACATGGAATTGATGATTCCGTTGAAACCTGAAGCGGCATCGATCTTCTGTGAGAACATCTGGATGAGACCGACGGTCGTTCCCAGCATCCCGTATCCGGGCGAGAAATTCGCGGCGGTCCTCCACAGATCGTCATCGATCTGTTCGCGGTGCATCTCCGTTCTCATGCGCAGTTCGAGCATTTCCTTCACATCCTCGATCTTATACCCATTCACGAGCATCAGAAGTCCGTCCCGCAGGAACGGGAATGATATCCCGTTCGCATATTCCTCCAGCGTTTCAATATCGCCGGACTGTGTATATTCCGAAACCGTCTGAAAAACATTGATAAAATATGGATAATCGATCTTGTTACGGATGAATACCTGGTAGAGAGCCGCATGAGAGCGCGAGAATTCACGGAAGTTGTGGCTGATCAATATGGAAGCAAGAACGCCCAATGACACAAAGATGAATCCCGGAACGTGGATATACCGGCCTACCGTATCCGAGAAATACATTTCCTGGAATGATTTTACAGCACGTTCATCTGCACCGAAGACGAGCAGTACATATGCCGCGACCACGAACATGATGTAACCAAGAAATGTTGAATTCATACTTCGTCCTTCATTCAGTACATTCTCATCAGCAACGCGCGAATATTATCGAGCGTCGGATCGAGTTCAAGGGCCTTTTCCCAGGAGAGTTTCGCTTCGGCAGTCTTGTGGAGAAGAAACAGGATGGATCCTCGTACGGAATGGAACAACGAGATATTCGGTGCGATGGCGATACTTTGATCGATCTCCTGCAACGCTTCGGTATATCGTTTCACCGAAAAATACTTCTGCGCGGTATTCATGTGGACCATTGCCTTGTTGTATTTGGCGTCATCGGCGGTATATTGATTCACTGTTTGAGCACCTGCTGCTGCAGACGTATCACGGCGTTCGCGGGACTTTGCGTTCAGTGTTCGCGTTGCGATCCCAGTCACTTCTTGTTCCATCATAACATCCTTTTCTGGATCGGGTTTGAAAACCGGTCCGAATTTTCCCGAGTACGTCAGATCGAAATCGATATTCCGGTCGTTCAGGTCCAACAGAAGATCGATCGTAATCACCGGTGAACGGAGTTTCACTTCGGTCAGCGGTGACGGTGATTCCATTGTGTCCCGTAGGGACGGGACCGATCTCCCCTCTTTATCGTTTGCGATTGTATCAGGAGGACAAACAGAATCATACGTCCCCAGGGATCCCTCCCACCGGGTTCCCGAATAGAGCGGGGTGATTCCGGTGACCAGGAAGAACAACACGAATAGATGATATCGGAATAGTATGATCATAGATAAAAGAACAGATGACCGCCGAACATCGCACCTGCGGGGTATGATTTCCCCATTCTGATTCCGTCTTCGATCCAGAATGAATCCAATCCAAGCCCGACGATCCTGCTCAGCCGGATATTCATGCCGCCATGGTACACCGGATAGAACTGAAGCATATCAAACTGGAAATAGTATCCGGCGGCGATGTTGACCGTGATGAGTCTGCTGCCGATCTTTTCAGATTGGAGCAGTTCAAAACCAACGCCGGGTGTACAAACAATGCCGGGGGAAGAACATCTGGGATTATATAACAGCCGTGCATCGACAAAGACATTCATCGGATCGATGATCGTGGCGACGTCGTTGAATCGATATCCTGTTGCTACGAACGAGTAGTGTTTGTCCGAGACATCGATGCCGCCGCTGCGGATCTTTCCTGAAAGGAACGAGAAGGTGACACCGTTCATGTCGTATCCCGTTTTTTTCTTCAGGGAGAACAGCTCTTCCATCTTGTCCTGTTCCGTGGGCACGTATACATCGAACACGGAACGGACATATTCACGGTTCCAGATCATGACATTGTTCAGATCATTGAGGATCAAAAATACCATGACTTGCTGTTCGGTGATAAGGATCTCGGGCGAAAGGACAGCCTGGATGTTGCGGCGTACCGCGTATTGCCGCAACTGTTCTTCCGAATAGACATTCTTCACCTGAAGTGTTGAATCATCCGCTTTAATATAGAGAGGATGAAGGTCATGACCGGAGAAGACCGTCACCCGTTTCGACCGGGCAAGGCTTCCTTTCAGTTTGTTCTCGAAGAACGAGAGCAGGAACTGCTGATCGCTGACACTCAGATCGGTCTTCAGCAGCCATTTCAATCGCATCTTATAGATGACGAGACTGGAAATCCCCATCGGCAATTCCGCTGAGGATTCAATGATCTGCGAACTGATGGAGTCTATCACGTTCATGTACCGTTCAAGCATCTTCTGTGAATAGATCTTCTCAACTGCAGCGGGAGCGGGATCACGAGGTTTATCGCCGGCTGCGGCGCTCAAAGGAACGGTCCACAGAATCAATACAAGCATAACAATGGAATCAAGAATTTTCAGCAGTGGTCGCAATCGGACAGCTCTCTTTCGGTTGTTCAGTGCATTATTATCAAAGACAGCATCAATGAACGTGCCACAGAAACAGATCACATTTTCCCAGCAATATCCCCAGGACTTTTTGATCTGTTTTCTTCGCGGAATGATTGCGTCAACGATTGTTCACTTTTTGGGATACTATTATTGACAAGAATATCAGAGAGGAGGGATCGAAAAAAAACCACCTCGCTGATGAGACGAGGTGGCAGGGGTGTAACATAATAAAAAAATGATCCCGTTATTTTTGACCGGGGCGGTCAAAGAAGCGCGACACGGTTTCCTTGTCGATGAAGCATACTCTCAATTACTGCCCACGAAAATTACCGGATTCATCAATTGATGATGGTCACGATATTGCCGGATGGCGTGACAGTGCAGATAATAACCGGAAGTGTGCCGTCGGCGAAGAACGTGTTGCCCGTCCCCCGCAGCACAACCTGACCGGCAATACCGGCCGAACTGATGGTATATTCCCCGTTCCCATTATGAGAGAACGCGGTCGAGACAAGCTTTGCCATTCCCGCCGCATCCGCGGTAAGTCCGACAAAGGAATGACCGCCGCCGCCGTTCGCTGCCGGGGAAGAATAATACTGCATCGCTCTGGCGGAAAGATTCAACAAGTCCGATGCCATGGAATCGCGATTCGCCGTGATGGAATTCTCTTGAACGAGCGTGATGGCGACCGCAATGGTAACGCCGATGATGATCATACCTAAGATGATCAGTAGAATTTGGTTCTGACCCATTTCATCTTCCTTTTCACTTTGGTGGATATTGAAACACTATTTCGTTACGACAAGAAACCTTCCAGCCGTAATTTCTCAATTGCGCACTCACACGGCGGGCATTCTGTGATCCCATTCTCTTTCCAGATCAATATTTGCTTTAGAACGTTCTTCATCTCCGACAAGAGCACTTCGCGCTCCTTTTCGATCACTTTTCTGTGCGTGATATCCCGCAGAAACGTAATTAACTTGCCCCCGTGGAAATGACGGAACTGGACACTGACCTCTACATTATAGATGGTGCCATCCTTCCGGCGATGTATTGTCTCAAACCTGTCCTCAGATTCGATCATGACTGTGGAGAGATGTTCCATCGTTGTCTGTTCAATTTCGGATGCTTCGAGATCGAAGATGCTCATAGTGAGCAGTTCATCCTTACTGTAGCCTGACATCTCACAGTATTTCTCATTCGCTTCGAGCAATTTTCCGTTAAGGTCAACGATCCAAAATCCATCCAATGCCGATTCGATGATCTCTTTCCTCCACGCTTCCTGGTCACGGAGTTTCCTCTCGGAATATATTTTATCCAAGGCCAAATGCCATTCACGAATGGAGCGCTGAACAATACGGTGGATCATTGCGAAGAAATCGGCAGATTTTGGGAAATAATCGAGTGCGCCGGATTTCATCATCTTTACAGCCATCGCTTCATCCCCTTGCGATGTCAACACAATCACAGGGAATATCCCTTTGCTGATCGATATGAGAGTATCGCCGTTCCCGTCCGGCAGGAACTGGTCGGTGAACATCAGCATCGGAGCAGCTTGTCCGATCATCTCAACGGCACCGGCAATGGTACCGGAAATATGGACGCGGTACGGCTCCGGAGCTTCTTCAAGCGCTCGCTTCATTAATTCGGCGTGTTCCGGATTGTCCTCAAC
>JBMOHT010000050.1:0-23097 GCA_049317705.1 Bacteroidota bacterium
ATAATTGTTGGAATGCCATGTAAGATTGTGTTCACCCTGACCTTGCCAAGTTGAGATAAGAGTCTCAAGTTCTTGTCCGAGTGAATTGCAGACTTTTATTATCACCATGCTCTTATGATCAATGGTATAATTAATTGTTGTTGATGGATTAAATGGATTCGGATAATTATTCAAACGAAGATCCTTATTCGATTGAATCATATTCTTTTCTGCCGCAATGAATGAAGGATTAAAATCCGGCGCCAAAGGCATTCTCGGAATTCCTCCTCCGCCGACGCTATCGACAGAATTATTTTCAACAACATATAGGTTTAAGAATATCTTGTCCATATCCCGCGCCCATGCATTAGTTTTGCTGTATGTTATGAATGGAAAGCCCCATTGTTTTTCAAAATCTTTAATGAACCGACCATCAGGCGACCACTCTGTTTCAACCGCATACACATCCCATCCGGTATCATCGACGATATACGCACCATAATTTTGGAAAGCATCAGCCAGCATTCTTGCCGGGACCGTTTCAAAGTTTAATGAATCCAATTTCAACCAAACAGGCAACGCAAGTAATGCACCCATGCGGCATTCCTTGACAACCGGATTTTTACGGGTTTTTCCATAATTACTTGAAGCAGCGCCATCAGCAGTTAACGCCGGCCAACGATACCCCTTAGTTATATTGTCATAGAAAAGATTTCGGGAACCATAGATATTTACTTTGAGTGCATGACGAATGCCCTTTGATCCGGGCATCAGTTCACCGATACGAATCGTTCCCCCAATAGCAGATAATCCTGAACCGCCGTGTGATCCATAATATCCATACCCATAGATATTTTGATCACCAAACACGTAATGAGAGGTCGCATCTGCTCCCGGCGAACAACGCGAAAAGGGTTGAGTTTGTTTTAAGGTTATCCCGTCCGGAAGCAAAATTGCAGCTGACGAATTTGGAGTATTTCCGTCCCAATTTGATTTATTTATGAAGAATGAATCAGGAATTGGTGCTGAGAATAATACATTTCCATCTTTAGTGCAGCGATCTTTACTACTATTCCAATCGGCAAAATTTATATACACATTTTTTATTGGAGAGTTTTTTGACAAAATAATAATGTCTTCATCAACGGTCATTCCTGCCTGCATTGCACGTTCGATCCCTGCATGAACATACCTTGCTCCACTGCCAATTGGCATGTTCCATATTGACGAGCTTCGAAAAGGCCATTTAAGCGGATCCCTGAATTTGATCGAATCTTGTGCGAAACAGATATTCAGGAACAGCACTATACCCAGAATTACATTGCACTTACTGTTGATCTTTTCCATGATCCTATTTTCTCCATCACCCCATATGACAGTTGGCACCGTAACGGACTGACGACAAGCGATGTTCCAATGTATCTTCCAAATCGTACACAGACGATGTATTGTTGTCGCGAAATCATTTCCGCATTCTGTTCAAAGGGAGATTCGTCTATTGTCGTTTAGAACCGAGGTAATCAAATGATCTATTTTATCAAGATCATTTTCTTTGTGGAATAATTCTTTCCCGCCTGCAGCCGTAAAAAGTACGCACCGCTCGGGAGACGCTGATCCGTAAAATTGACAGAATATTGTCCGGCGTTCTGATATTCTTTTACCAATGAACGGATGCTCCGTCCCGTCAGATCGAAGACCTCAAGATTGACATCCGCAGCGGACGCGATAGAATACGAAATGGTCGTGGATGGATTGAACGGATTCGGAAAATTCTGTTTCAATTGAAACTCATACAGCGGCGTTCCTGATTCGGAGACGTTCGAGATGTTCTTCCGTTCATTGTATTGTGCGTAGTAGAGTGAACGGGGATTCAAATTCGCCTTGTTCGTCCCTTCAATGAATCCGGCATTCTCATCGAACGGTGCATACGGAACGGAACCGGAGACGATCCCGAAACAACCGATAGCATAATTCTGAGCGGTCGGCGGCTGCTGCACGATAAGATATCCCTGCGGACGGACATTGCAGTTCCACGCAACGCAGTGCGCGGTCGTCCAGCCGTGGCTGGTTCCGTAGTGACCGCGGTTGTAGAGGCCGAGAAGACGTTTATCAGAGCGCGGACCATCGAGTTCAGTATGATTATCATAGAGCATCCCGTTGGTCCACTGTCTGTGTCCTTCACTGCTGGTATATGCTCCCTGCGATGAACAATCAACGAACACGTTGCCGGAATTATATCCCATTCCGTTGGAGACATAGTGATGACGGCCGTTCCGCGCGAAACAATTCTTAAAGAGGATCTGCTGCGATGCCGTGTACGTATTGAAATTGTAGCGCCGCTCTCCTGTTATAATACTGATCGGATCCAATGAATTGCATTCCTGCACCGTCACTCTCGTTGCGGTGTTCGTCATGACACCCGACTGTCCGAATCCGGTGAACGTGCAGTTCTTCACCCAGGAGTCCTCCAGCTGCAGAAGATACAGTGCCTGCCACGCGTGATTCTCATCCTCGCCTCCCAGTGATTCGATATCGATGCGGAGATTCTCCACGCCGATATTCGTGAGCAGACCGGTTCTCGCATATTTATAGACGGTGGACTGCGACAAGGAACGGACGAGATGATTGAAGACCGGAACATCGATAGTGATGGTGTTCCCCTGAATTGCGGTGATCCATCGATTATAGAGAATGGGAACCTGATTGACTGTCCACGGAACATCAACGCCGAGCTCAGCACCCGGTTCATACCAATGCGAACCGCCGGTGTCGACCGCCGTCAGCCATTTCGCCGTGCAAGGATGAGTGATGATGATATTGTCGCCGACAGAGAATTTTGACGCATCAGTTACGGTGAATTTCCGTTCGCCGACCGCAACGGTATCGCTGGTGATGGTCGTTTCGGATCCGCTCACTTTGGAATTCCACTTCGTCGATGAGCCGCCGCCGGCGATGACCACTTCTCGCTGATGAGGAGTATCGCCGCGCGCGTAGATGATCGTATTGGTGAGCGAATCATTTCCGTTCCCTTCGCCCCGCAGCACAACTCCGGAGTATTTTACATGTACCGTTCCATAGACATGATATCGTCCCGCTTTCAGCAGCAGTGCGCCGCGGATCCCCTGCGCATTCAGCGGAAGTTTTCCGACACTGTCTATCGCTTTCTGGATATGACCGGTGTTATCGCCGGAGACCGGTGAGATACTCAGGACAGTATTGACGATAGGCAAAGCAGAATCACCATTCTTATATCCGGCATAACTGAAATCCGGGATACGGTTCTTTGCTGAATCTAATTTATAGACGAGTTTCCCATCACCGCCGAAATAGACGATGGATGACTGCCATGACTGCGCATTCAGCACCGTACATGTGAAGAATGCCGTCAGAAGAAATGATATGCGATATTTCATTTGCAGTATCTTCATTTCGAATTCGGTCCTACATCATTCGCCGACAGTCTGCGCAACGAATAATGCTTTTTACTTCCATTCGGCAATAGAAAACCGTCAACTTTTTTCAGTTTCGGATCTGCAACAGTAAGACCGGCTGAGCGCACCGATGATGCGACCGCTGACCCCTGCGCAAAAAGGAGATTCCCTTCGAAGGTGATGACGGATGAGGGATCCATCATTTTCACAAGCGTATCGCTGCTCCCGACGATGATATTATTCTTCACCAGCATCTTTTCCGGTGCTTTGGACCACCAGTTTGCCTGGAACCCTGCGCCATCAAAACCGATCTCCAGTCCGCCGGCATTATTCACCATCACATTATTCGCAAGCACGGCATTGGTAATGCGGTAATGTTTCGTCAGCGGTTTCTTCTCGGTATAATCCGCATCACCGTTCGTGGCGGCGATGGTCGCATCCCAGCCGCTGCCGGTGAGTCCTTCAAGATAATTTCCGGTGATGGTCATACTGTCTGCACAGAATCGTATACCGCCGGTGCCGAGGGTCCAGGTCTTTCCCGTACTGTCGAGGAATGTTCCCGTCCTGCCGTTGCCAAGGATAACGTTGTCCTTCACAGTGCTGTGATTGCCGTGTCGGAGTGAGAGCGAACCAAGGCATTCGAAGAATGTGTTGCCGAGAACTGTGCAGTCACTCATTTTGATGGAGATATATTCAGGATCGCCGTCGCAGCGTTCGAAAAGATTGTTCCTTATCTGGGTATATCCGCGGGAGAGTGTGTATTCGGACGAGCCGGCACGGATCGCTTCGAGTACATTCTCTGCACGCGGTCCGATATCGCGGAAGTGATTCCATTCGATCACATCATACTGGGAAACCGCTGAAGAGAATTTCTTTGTCCCTTCAATCGTGATGAAATTCCCAAGCTCCTTCTTCTTTTCGAAGAGATTTCGGTCCATGATATTGTGGTGGCTCAACGAAAGCGTATCCGCAGCATTCCCCGTCACCAGGATCCAGCTGCCGCGCCCTTTCTCTTTCAGTCGGAAAATATTCCTGGTAATATGGATGTTATTGCTTCCTTCAAGCCGGATGGCATTGGAATTTTCATTCTCGAAGATGAATCCTTCTACCGTAATGAAAGAGGAATTCCTAAGAACGAGCGATGCCGGACCGGTGATGATGACCTTATTCCGGTTCCGGGCTTTTATCAGAACAGGAGTGTTCTTCGTCCCTTTCACTTCGATCGTTTCCAATGCTGTGAGCGAATAGGTACCGTTTTCCACGATAATGCTGGTCCCGGGAACCGCATTTTTCAATGCAGCAGCTAATTCATCCGCAGTCCGGCAAATGCGCTGATTCTGTCCGGATGAGAATGATAGTGAGATAAAAATCAGAATGATGAACGTTTTCAATGGAACTCCTTATTTCAGTCAGAAAGAAACGATGCCGTACTGCAGAATGCTTCTGTCAGCGGACTGATCGTTGTCATAGAATTTTTGATAGACATTGAGATACTTCTGTTCGCGATAGACGACTGCCGCTTGACGGGAAAGCTGCGCAAGCATGTCGTAGTTGAACTCCTTCAACTGCACTTCTTTCCATTCCTGTTCTTTGTTGGCGAACGGGATGAGATAGTCCAATCCTTTTCGGATCGAACGTCCGTCCGTAGTGGAATAGTTGAAGAGGTCAACGCCGGCATTCGTTGCAAGGGTCGACAGTCTGAAGAGCGCGGTGAGATTGAATTGGCAGTAATGCCACGAAAGGGTCCGCGCTAATTCCTCCGCTTGTTTCCCTTCCGGGGAGAATTGATACGCTACCCGTTTTTGTTTCGCTTTTTCAAAGATCTCTTTCGCTTTATCCTTTTGACCGACGAATAATGCGACCGCGGATGTATGAACATCGTACCATGAACCGTGATTGTTCTCGGCGTTCGCTTCACTGAGTCCGTTGGGACTTTCCGTCAGCCATGTATAATATTCCTTGAACCATTGATCGATCTTTTTGTTATCATCGGCGGACAATGATTTGGAGAGACGAAGCAGTCCGACCGCATCGATGACGAGCGCAAAGTCCCGTCCGTCGAGGATGCCGGTTCCGCGTTCAACATCCTTTCCGCGTATCTGCTGGGAAAAACGCATGTTCGGATTCATTCGTGTCGGAGGATCAATGAGCCAGGTCCTGATCCATTCCGCAGCCCTGTCTGAGTACTGAACATCACCGGAATAGAAATATGCGAGTGCGAGTGTATTCACGGTCTTGAAGAAGAGCATCAGATTCTCATGATCGGGGATCTTCAGGATCTCAGGATTCACTTCACCGTCCTTGCGCATATACGGAAGACCATCCGGCTTTGATGGATCGGGCCACCAGTAACGGCTGAGACTCATAAAGTCATGCTTATCGCCGCTTGGCGGCAGAATCTCTTTCTGCATCACGTTGACGATCTCGATCTTTGCTGCTTTGTCCGCTTCCTTCTTCAGTTTTTTGAGCGCGGGTGTATACCGTTTATCCCCTTTGAACACAGAGGACTGGATGTTCATGAGCGTATCCGCATTCATCAGGAATACTTTTGGTCGTTGTGCAAAAAGCACTGATGCAGTTATCATCAGTGCCGTCATGGTCGCAATGATCCGAATATTCATAATTCTCATAATTGTAAAAGGTGAAGTGCGTAGCCTGCGATCTCGTCCTTAAAATAGATCGCTACCCGTTTGCCGTTCTTTTCCACATTGGTCTCTTGAAGGAATGTTACGTCCTTCCGTTCATAGTACGCAATGGCCCGTTCGATGAAGTTGGTGCCGATGGCAAGATGGCCGTGTGTTCCGAGATAGTTCTTCTTCATCACTTCGAATTGTGTTCCGACGAAGTTCGAGGAATTTCCCTCTTTCACCACGAGATTGAAGAGTTTCGCTATCTGCGATGCCGTTCCCATGGATTCTTCCGGCGATGCGGTATTCATCCCGATATGCTTCAGTTCGAATCCGAGCATCATCATCACGGCGCGTTCCGTCATCTTCCGGATCTCATCGAATTGTTTCGCTGCGATCAGATCCTGCTTCACCATCCAGCTTCCGCCGCAGGCGACGATCTGTGAATATTTCAAGTACGAAAGAAGATTCGTCTCGTCAATGCCGCCGGTGGGAATGAAGCGCATCTGTTTGTATGGTCCGCCGATCGCTTTCAGATATGGCAGACCGCCGTTCCCTTCCGCGGGGAAGAATTTCACGACGTTCAATCCTAGTTCCATTGCCCGTTCCACTTCGGACGGTGTTGCGACACCCGGGAATACCGGAATATTGTTCGCAACACAATACTCGACCACTTTCGGATTCAATCCGGGCGAGACGATATATTTTGCGCCGCAGTCGAGAGCGGTCTTCACTTGTTCCACTGAGAGGACGGTACCCGCCCCCATCAGCATTTCAGGATACGCTTTGGCAATGCTGGTCATTGCTTCTTTTGCGGCAGCGGTACGGAACGTGACCTCTGCACACGGGAGTCCGCCGTCGATCAGCGCTTTAGCAAGCGGGACAGCATTTTGTGCATCATCGATAGCGATCACGGGAACGATCCCGGTGAGTTCAATTTCCTGAAGAATAGTTTTCATTGTTCATCTTTCTATTTTAAGAGGAGTAATTTACGGACCGTCACCGATCCTTGAGTATGTAATTCTGCAAAATACATTCCGCTCGCGAATCTCGACCCGTCGAAGTTCATCCGATAGATAAAATCCTTTTCAGCATCGTAATTGAACAGCTCTTCGATCAGTTCGCCCGCTCCGTTATACACATTCAACGAGACATGTCCGTTCACGGGAACGGAGAATTCGACCGTCGTTGATGGATTGAACGGATTGGGATAATTATTCAGCACGGCAAATGATGAAGGAGCAATGGACTCCGGTCTGTTCTGCACTAAGGTCACGACCGCAAGCGGACCGACCTCGCTCTTCCGAATGGGACGCTGCAGAACGGGATCGATCGAGTATTCATCCGCACCTGCATCAAAAGGAACTGTTCGAGTCTGTCCATCAATATCCTTAGTAACGAACGGATACGAACCGACCGAAGCATTCACGGCAGGAGAAGAACTTCCTGTATGCCATATACTGTCCGATGCGAAGGTCAACGCCGGATTCACGATGGTGATCCCAGCAGGTTTAGTAATGCCGAGGGAAGATCCGTAGAAGATGTTCCCGGCGTAGGTCATATTCAGCGGCGTATCGGTATAGGTGATCAGCTGCTCCTTCGTGCTCCAGACGATATTGTTCGAGATCTCGCAATCGAGCGGCGGAAGGGTCAGCTCGGCATCCTTTCCCGCACCGATATTCATGGAATACCGATTTCCGATAAGTGTATTGTGGACGATCTTCGCGCGCTTCACCTGGAAATATCTGTTGAGCGGAGAATTCGGAACACCGTTCACGATCGTGATGCCGGTCTTCATGCTGGAGCCGGCGCTGTTCTCCACATAATTATTATAGACCTTATGGTCCTCACCGATGATGCGGATGCCGCCGGAATTGGGGACGTTATTACAGAAGAAATAATTCCCGTACACGCTGCAGCGGTTGCCGTGACGCAAGGTCAGCATCCCCTGACAGTTGGTGAAGACATTGTAGCGGTAGATATTTTCGCATGATTTGTTCGAGATCGCCTCGATCTCTCCGTCGCACCGGTCGAAGATATTTGATTCCACTGTCGTATAGGAATCGTTCATCGAATAATCGCTCGTCCCGACACGGATGGTTTCGCCGCCGTTCACAGGATTTCCCAGAAGATCGACAAGGATCGGTCGAGGACCAAAGTAATTGCTGTCAACACGATGGTAATTCGGAACATTCGCAGAGGTCAACCAAACTACCAGCGTCGTTCCCATATGCGTCTTATTCTCAAAGGCGCAATGGTCCACTCTGTTATTTTGACCATACAGCGAGACCCACTTGTAGTCGGTAGCTATACTCGCCGGATTGTAGCTTTTAATTGAGGTACGGGTGAGCCGGCAATTACTGCTCGCCGAATAGTCCGTTCCTTGAAATTCGATCACCGCACCGGATGGACTGTATCCACCTTCAAAGCGGAGACCTTCAACAATAAGATATTTTCCTGCGATCCGAAGGGTCGAAGTTCCGTTCAGCAGAACTCCCTGATTCGTTTGTGCACGAAGAAGGATGGGATTAGCTGCTGTGCCGGTCGCTTTGAAGACGATCGCCTGATTGGTCCATGTTCCCGTTGCCATCGTGATGGTATCACCGGGTGCGATGGAAGAAAGGGCCGTTGTGATCTGGGCGGCGGTTGAGACAAGGATATTCTTCGCGGATAACTGAAACGACAGGACGATGGAGATCAACAAAACAACAATTGATGATTTTAGATATTCTTTCATACTCGATCTTAAACTATATGTCAATGTGATAATCACTTAAAACTTTTCATCCCGCGAATTGAATGCATCATCCGAAACAGTGTGCTTTAATTTGGAACGACAATGCAAAGAACATTCCCTGAATTTCTTAGCCGTGCAGATCCGGTCACTCGAGGACACACCGATTGGATCTATTTTGTCAAGATCATTTTCTTCTGGATTGACGAGGTGCCTGACCGAAGGGTATAGAAATACACACCGGACGGCAAATACGCCGCATTGAATTCCGCGGAATATTTTCCGGATTCTTTATATTCGTCAACGAGGACATTCAATTGCTGACCAAGCATGTTCGTGACTGTGATGTGAACACGGCCTGCCGCAGGAACCGAATAATCGATGCGTGTTGACGGATTGAACGGATTCGGATAGTTCTGCATCAGTTCAAATGATTTTGGTTTTGTGACGGTTATTTCGATGACGGGTGAATATGTATATTTCCCATCCATATCCACTTGCTTCAGTCTGTATGCATACGATCCGGATGTGATATTTTTGTCACTGAAAGTATAGGATCTTGGAATGCTTGTAGTACCGCCCCCCTGTATGAAGCCCACGGAATGCCAATTTTGAATGAGGATCTCGCCGGACACCGTCGCTCTCTCAATATCGAAACCATAATAGTTCATCTCCGTTGCTGTGGACCAGCGGAGTTCAACCGAAGAGCGTTTTTCGGCAGCGGTGAATGACACAAGTTCCACCGGCAGCACACTGCTCTCCCCACCGGTAAAGTCGGAGAATGATGTCAGCGAAGTACCGGTGAAAGTGTTGGCGGCTGCATTCACCGGCGACATCAATACCCAGCTGCTGTTGAAACGGCCTCCATAGATCGATGTCTCCGTTCCGTTCACATCGGCAGTGAGATACGAGAATGTAACATTATAGTCCGGTGACGTGAGACCTGAAGCATTAAGGGTCCAATACCGCGAAAGATAATTTGTTGTGCTTGAATTCGAAGGATGCTTTCCATCGGTAACTCTTGCTCCCACGTATGCGGAAGAGAATGCACTCGCTGAATTGATGGTGAGCGTTACCGGTGAGTACTCCGCCGTTCCAGTATTTTCGCCGATGGGATAGGTGAAAGAACCGGCTGATGTGAATGAGCGCTGCAGTTCCCCTGTTCCGTTCGTCACGATCATATTTGATGCGGAGGGCGTTCCGCTGATCACTGCTGATGCCCCGAGTGTGAGATTGGATGCACCGAGTGACATAAGCGTATTCGTCAACGTCAGCGCCCCTGAGACATTCGTATTCCCCCCAAGAGAAACACCGGAAGAATTACTCAGCGTAAGATTCCCGTACTGACCGCCGAGAACGGTCTGAGCAGAGGACCCGTTATATGTTACGGTAACGCCGCTCGTTCCTGTCAACGTTGCACTCGAGAATCCTGTAAACGGAATCCCGGCCGCCGAGATATTCACCGCAACAGTTTGCGTTGCAGCGGTCGAGGTTACAGAGGCATTCGAGCCGTTCGATGTGATAACAGCGGATTGATTCACGATCAAGGGACGGCCGAGGGATTGATAGGAGAGATTCCCATTGATGGTACGAGCTGATGAGAAAGTGTAAGTCGGTCCGGGGCCAGCCGAAGATGATGTTGTAAGGATGATGTTACCGTAGAGTTGGGAGTTCGGCAGATCGCTGATGGTAACATTCGTCGAACCTCCCGCCATCGTGATCGTTGTTGCATTCACGGAATTATCCACCACCCAGGTGAATGACGGGATGAGCGTTGCAGGTGAAGCTGTTGAGGCAACGGAGAATTTCGCAGCAGCACCATTACTCAAAGTAAAAGTCTTACCCGAAGATCCTTGAAGTTTATTCGAACTGCTTACGATATTCATTACGGCAGCAGCACCGGTCACGGTAACATTCCCAGAAGCAGTAACAGTGACCGACGTACCGCTGACAATGAACGAACCTTTCACCGCGATATTCCCGCTAATCGTCCGTGAAGTAGCTGCTGTTAGCGTTGAGCCGGAATTGACTGTCAACTGAGCAACAGAAATATCTGCATCGAGTGTCATATCGTTAGCGATTACGACCGAATCGATCGAACCGGGTGTCCCTGCCGGCGACCAGACCTGGGTGCTCCACAGTGCGGAATTTCCTGTTGAAGTATATTTAACGGATCCAACAGGAGTGGTAGAATTGGCGGTATTCGAATAGGAGGAATTACCGAATGTGTTCGATGAACGGACTCTATAATAGTATGATGTCCCGCTCGTCACACTTGCATCGGAATATGCGGTGCTGTTCGGATTGACCGAAGCGATCTGCGTCCACGCGGAACCATCGGGTGACCGTTCGATGAGAAAATTCTCTTCAGTCGAGGCATTATCAGTCCATGTAAGATTGATCTGCGTTGAAGAAATAACAGAGAGAGAGAGCGTAGTAGGCGCTGCAGGAAGTACGGTCGTTGCATTCTCGCAGATATAGAAATCCGAAAACCGGAGTGTATCATCGCGGAGATCCGCCGAATTAAGCAGGCTTCGGTAGATGCCCCACTTTGGGCGGATGAAGTTATTATTGTAGCGGATGGTCATGATATCGTTGTTGCTGTAAGTCAGGATCGTTGTTCCATCGCTCACTTTTTTGATGGACATAGAGTATTTTCCATGAAGAGAATCGACTGTTATGGCTTCCGTGCATTCCACCCAGTTTCCTTCGAACAATGACAGATTGACGATCGCCACTTTAGTGATATTATTGTGGATGAGCTCGATCTTATTCGGGGATCCTTTTCTTACCGTCAAAGTGATCAGCGGATCGGATTCATCGCCGCCCACCGCTTTGATCTGATGGATGTGCGTGAAATTTGATGACGGCTTAAATCCTACCGGTACCTTGAACCGCCATTTATAAAGGATCGTCTCTCCCGTCACGCCTTTAAGATTGTCGGGAGAAGGTTCGTACGTCTTGATCTCAACACGTTGCCGGTCGAAATTGATGCAGCGGTCATTGTCCACCGCAACATGCATATAGAACTCATAGACATATTTTCCCTGGTCCGCATCCCACACTTCCGCAATATGACGGCCTGCATGAATGCACTGCGGATCTTCGACAGCTGAAGTATCGTTCCCCGGAGCAAATGCAGCCGTGATCTCTTCGAACGTATTCCCCGGACCGTTCGCATTCAGGAATGCCTGCGCGGAAACGTGAGAGGTGAACAGAATTACAAGGATGAAGGCAGAGAATGCGTATAGTAATTTCATAAAGTCTTTCGTCGTAGAGAATGGTGTACAGTCACCCGTGCACCACCCTATCATCAGATGTAGGACACCTTCAAGGTGTCCTACATCTGAATGAATTCATTATTTCATCATCAACCCCGCCGGACAACAGCGGGATTTCTGATGAACTGACTTCGTCATTTCATCATCAACATCTTACGAACTTCATTTCGGGAAGCTGAACGGAGCGAATAGTAATACACACCGCTCGAGAGGTCCTTCCCGTTGAAACTGACCGTATATAACTCGTCTGCATTTGCGATCCCGTTAAAGAGTGTCTCCACCGCTTGTCCGAGTGCGTTATATACTGTGATGTTCACTTGTTCTGCATTCTTCATTGCGAAGGAGATGTTCGTTGAAGGATTGAACGGATTGGGATAATTCTGCGACAGCGAATAATCCTGCGCAGTGAGCGGAGCTGATGTTTCCACAACAGATGAATATGTGAATCGTCCGTCTCGGTCCATCTGTTTCAATCGGTATGATTCTCTCCCCCGTGCAGCTGCATCGACAAATGAATAGGAATGCTGAACATTCGAATTCCCGTTCCCTTCTACGAATCCGAGTTTTGACCACGAGCCGTTCACCATCTTTTCAACATCGAATCCTGCATTGTTCACTTCGGTGGCGGTGGACCAGCGGAGCTCGACTGTATTCTTCAATGTCGCAGCGGTAAAGGCTACAAGTTCCACCGGCAGAGGATTGCTGGAATTCATTGTTCCAATCGCGACTGAGATACTATCCAAAGTTTTAATACCGATATCCCCCGACAATGTATCGCCGACCAATGTGTCCGGTGTGATGATCGTTGGCGGAGAAGCAAGCGACGTCGTATGATTTACTGATTGAGCAAACGGGGTCCAAGTGGCGCGATTGTTTAATGAATACGCCACACGAACATCCGTATTACCTTCAGTCACGCCATCATCATTTCCGTAACTTGCTGCAATACGGTCGATAAAAATAGAATCGGATAATCCTGCTGCTTGGTTATATCCAACCCTGAAATAGCGAACTTCGGAAATCTTATTTAATCCATTATTAAGGGTACTGCTTCCATTATTTGCATTTCCTGATACAACTTTTGCCCAAACATAATGCCCTGTTCCATTGAACGGAGTATCAAATTTAATGGACAATGGTCGGTAATTGTTTTGATCGCCTATCGGGAAATCACGAGTTGAATAGCCGGCTGAATTTGCAACGCCAATTCCCAGTGTTCCATTGATATATGAATTGGCGGAATATCCAACAATTGCGGCAGAAGAAGTCCTTAATAATACCACCGCGCTGGAACCTTGAGTTTCAATACTGCCGGAAGTAAATACTAATGTGTCTGGCATATTGGTAGAATTATTGCTCAAGAACATGTTTCCGTTACTAAGAATGACCTTTGCTCCGCCGGTCTTTGCAATTTCAACAGAATTGAATTCTTCACTGGAACTAGAGTAAGTAGTCAATGATAGCGATACTGTACTGTTGGATGAACCGGAGAACCGAACTCTACCGATGGTACCTATTGCGGTGGATGATTGACGCATATCAAAAGTGCCCGTGCTGGCGACGGTAAGATTGCCTTTGAAATCAATCGATTGAAAAATCTGTCCCGAGGCAGGAGTAGCACTTGCCATTCTAAATCGTTTGCCTGCATTAACGACACAATTTCCGTAGACGGTGATCCCATTCCCGTTTGTATTGGCGAAATACAAGTTCGAATTCACCGTAAGGTTCTTACATTCCGCGTTTGCGATATCAATTGTGACTGTATGTGCGATCGTAACGTCATCAGACGCTCCTGGAACAACTCCTCCGACCCAGGTGCTTGTTGAATTCCAATTACCAGTTGCAGCAGAAGTGATCTGCGAGAATGCTCCGATACTCATTACGCACAAAAGAACGAACAGCGTAAATAACGATTTCATAAAATCTCCATTTGATTTATGATGAACTGCGAATTGAATTAATGAATTGAACGGCACAGCAGCAGCAAGCCGCCGTACCGTTGTGACATTTATTTTATCAACATCATTTTGATCATCTGTGTCTTTCCGCCGTTTTCCAGCCGCGCAAAATAGATGCCGCTGGAAAGGAGTGATGCATCGAATGTCTTCTGTTGATAGACCCCTGCTTCGATCTCCCCATCGACAAGTGTTGCCGCTACACGGCCGAGTGCATCATACACTCGTAATGTTGTCGGACCTGAAACCTGAACCGTGAAACCCAGTGTTGTGGAAGGATTGAACGGATTCGGATAGTTCTGGTTCAGAGAGAATTCCGACGGGACATTGCCGTCGTTACCGCGGACGGATGTTCCGAGTGCTAGCGGATTCGTTGTTGTTCCGCTCTTGCGTGCCAAAGCGACATGAACACTTGATCCCCCTGCGACCACTACCGGTGTCGCCAGTGAATCGGAGACGATCGTTCTCGGCAGAACCAGCAGATTGGTTGTATCTGTTGCCGGCCCAATGCCGTTCCAAGTTGCGCGGCTGTCCGTTGAATATGCAGAACGAAGATCCATGTTCCCTGCTGTCACACCGTCGTTATCACGGTACGAAGGACTGAAGCGTGCAAAACTCATGGATGCTGCACCTGCTCCTGCAAAATATCCCACCTGATAGTACCGGAATGAAGAGACCTTATCGATACCGCCGGTGAATGTGCTGCTGCCGGTATTCGCATTTCCTTTCACCACTTTCGCCCACACGTAGTGTCCTGTTGCGACACCGCTTACGGTCGTTTGAATGGTGACGGGACGATAGCCACTTGAGTCTCCGACGTCGAGTTTGCGTGTTGCACCGGCACTGTTCGAGAGTCCGCGGCCGAGGATGCCGTTAACATAACTTGTGGAAGAGGCACCGACCACTCCGGCTGCTGTGGTTGCAAGATGGATCCATTGATTGTTCCCTGTCTCGATCATTCCGCTGATGAACAGAAGTGTATCCGCTGAGTTGGTCGTGTTATTATTCTGATAGAGGTTCCCCGCGGCAAGCACCACTTTCGCTCCGCCGGTCTTGTTGATCACTACGGAATTGAACTCCTCGATCGTGGAACTGTAAGCGGTCTGCGACAAAGTAATATTGGTATTTGTCGTTCCGGTCAGGATCAGCCGCCCGACACCGACGAGGGCACCGCTGCCGCGACGCATATCGAATTTCCCACCCGCCGTTACGGTTAGATCCTTGTACAGGACGATCGTATGTGCGCGCGCGATGGTCACTGCGTTCGTCTGTGCCGTATTAAAGAATCCTTTGAACCCGACGGTCAAATTCCCGTTCACCGTCAGTCCCAATGCGGGAGCATCGATGAATGCCAGTGTTCCGTTCACATCAAGATTATTGCAGACAGCATCCGCAGTTCCGATCGTCACCGTCATACCGGTATCGATCACCACGGAGCTCGCCGCGGTCGGAACAACTCCCCCGACCCATGTTGTATCGGAATTCCATACACCGCTCTTCAGCGCTGTGATGGTTTGTGACTGCAGCGATCCGATGCAGAGAAGCAGCGCCGCGATAAATAGATAACCATGTTTCATTTGAACCTCCGTTTAATGTAGTGGATGTATGAACGACGATTGATAGTTATTTCATTAAGATCATTTTTTTTACTTCTGCGAATGTACCTGCCTGCAAACAGTAATAATAGATACCGCTTGCGAGTCCTGCACCGTTGAAACGGACCGAATACGTTCCGGGCCGCTGCTCTTTGTTCACCAATTCTGCGATCTCATTTCCGAGGATATCGTATACTCCAATATGAACTGATACACTTGCCAAATCTTTGATATTTGGCAAGTGTTCTCCGACAGTATATACGATTATCGTGGATGGATTGAACGGATTCGGATAATTCTGCCCCAGCGCATATGATTCCGGCGTTTCCTGAACATCTGGTCGAACAGCAACATGTGTCACGATCGAATCCGGTCCGTTCGGACCGACATCGGCCGCCGTGAGCGGACGGTTCAACCTCTGTGTCTGTTTGAATTCATCCGCTCCGACATCCTTAAGTGCATCCCTCATTTGTCCGTCGATATCGCTCGTCACCTGATCGAATGTGCCGGCAGCTGCATCGATCACGGCACTTCCCGCCGTTACGCGCCAGAGACTGTCCGTCAATACCAGATTCGGATCCGTTACATTGATCTGCTGAGCTGAAGCCGAAATTCCGACCGTTGCACCGTTCTTCGGGAACATGATATTGCCCGAATATGTCATTCCTGTCGGCGACGTGTAGACCTTCACCAATTGACCCGATGAACCGACGACGAGATTGTTCGCGAATGTGATGTTCTGCGGCGCCTTAGAATAGGAACCATTATTTGTGAAACCGAACTGGATGTTGTTCGCGTTATCCACGTAGGTATTGAATGCCACCAGGATATTCGTCGGCCGCCAGTGCGATGTATTCGACCCGCTCAATTCTGCATCACCGTTGGTGATGGTCAGTGCCGCATCCCACGTATCACCGGTCAATCCCGAAAAATAATTGTTCATCACCGAGTGTCCGCTGCCGTACATCCGAATACCGCCCGTGCCGCTCTTTCCTCCGCCAAAGAAAAAATTCCCTTCAACGATGCTGCTGTCGGACGAACGGAGACAGACCGTTCCCTGTGAACGGACGAATGTATTGTTTCGGATGTACGACTTCCGTGTCTTCACGGAAATGATCTCCGGATCCCCGTCGCATTCCTCGAACAGATTAAACTCCACCGTAGTGTAGCTGTTGGAACGGCAGATCTCGCTTTGACCGATCCGGATCGTTTCCATTTCATTCACGGCGCGAGGACCGATCGTCCGGAAATGGTTATGATCGATCAGGTCATACTGCGACGCTTCCGGAGTTCCGAGGGACGACGGTGAACCGTCGATGGTCACATAATTTCCCAACTGTTTCTTATTCTCAAAGAGGTTATGGTCCACTCTGTTGTGATGACTGTTCGCTGTTGCAATGTTGTACGTTCCCCCGATAAGGATCCATTTGGACGATGTCGTTTCGCTCAGCCGGAATGAGTTCCGGGTGATGCGGATGTTGTTACAGCTCTCCGTTTTGATCACTGTTGAGACATCGCTCGTAAAGAGGAATCCTTCGATCGTCACGAATGCGATCCCTTTGCAAGCGAAGGCGGATTTTCCGTTCAATACCGCCAATCCTTTGTTCTGCGATTTGATCACGATCCGTGCATTCTCCGTCCCCGATTTCGTCAGCGACAACGTACTAATGTCGTATGTGCCGTTCGCCAATTCGAGCGTATCTCCGGGAACCGCACTCGTCGCAGCCGATTTGAATGTCGAGGCGGATGAATACACTTTCCGGCCCGCATACGTACTATTGCACACTGCAACACTCAGCAGCAAAAGGATCGATATAATTGCGGAATTCTTCATCATCAGGAAATGTTTTTCATAGACCCGTGTCAAGGTTACAAACCTTGACACGGGTGAAGTACGATTACTTAACAAGCATCATCTTTTTGATGAGCTGTTGATTGCCGAACTGTAGTTTGCTGAAATAGATGCCGGAAGGAAGCTGTTTCGCATCGAACTGCACACGGTTGATCTTTCCTGCCTGCGCTATTCCATTATATAATGATGCGACTTCCTGACCGATCATATTATAGACCTTCAGTGTTGTGAGTCCTTCTTTCGCCACGGTGAACTCTATGCTCGTGGAAGGATTGAACGGATTCGGATAATTGTCCGACAGACCGAACACTTTCGCTGCCACTCCGACCTCAACTGTTTCAACGGCCCCTGCATATTTGAACGAACCGTCGTTGTTGATCTGTTTCAGACGGTATTGATATGTTCCTGATGCAAGATTCGCATCAACATACGAATACGATTTTGCTGAATTGCTATTCCCTGCTCCGCTAATAAATGATGCCTTTGTCCAACCGTTACCGGAATTACGTTCCACTTCAAAACCGTGATTATTGTTCTCGGTTGCTGTGGACCATTTCAATTCCGCTGAACGCTGTGTTGCTTTCGCCGTGAAAGAAGAAAGTTCTACAGGAAGCGCACCATCGTTGCCGACGATGAATGGTGAGAATGAAGTCACTGCTGTTGTGGTTGCCAATGTGTAAGGATCGGAGCCGCCGAATGTTCCGCCGGAAACGTTCACCCAGTTGGAACCATTGTGGTGCCACACCGCGCTTGTTCCACGTGTAAAGCTTCCGCCTTCTTCAGTCCCTGCCCATTGGATTGTTAATGTTGCATTATTGCTTCCTGCTGTCGCTTCGGAGATCATCCACGTCTTCTGGACTGCTGTTGCATTATTGTCCGCGCTGGGACTTACACCGTTTGCCACGCGAACACTGAATGTTTCTGTAGGATCGCCGCCGGCGAGTGCGATGGTTACCGGATTGTAAGATGAAGCATCGAAAGCAACGGGAAACGAGAAACTACCATTCGCAGCAATACTGGATTTAACTACACCCGTGCTTGTTGTAACAAGATGTTTTGTTGTTCCGGGTGTGCCTCCAATTGTTGATGCGGTGAGATCATTTGTGCCCAGTGTGACATTACCATTGGTCAATGTAAGAGTACCGGTCACCGTGGTACTGTTGGTCAAAGTTAACCCTGCAGCATTGTTCACGATCATATTATTGACTGTCTGCGGAAATGCGCTACCAATCACCTGTGCGGATGTTCCAACAAAATTATAATTCGCGCCAGTACTGAAGGTTTGCGTCGTGGTCTGGACCGGTCCGCTAGATGGGTCTAGGCCTGCTGCAGCGCCAATATTGATTGTCCCGCCACTATTGAGAACAAAACTTCCGGCGCCTGTTATCGTTTGAGTTGTTTTGCTGAAGTCAGCTGTTCCATTTGAATTGATGGAAAGTGTTCCTCCGCTTGCAATATTAACCACTGATGAATTGGAAGTTGTGCTTGATGGAATAAAATATTTGTTAATATTAACGATTCCTCCATTATAGACATTTAAAGTCGACGTCCCCCCGGTCGACCGAAAGAACAAACTCGCACCAGTTCCGGTTGTAAGAGTGCCATAGACATCAACAACAGGAGAAACTGCATCAGCATTATCTACCGTGGACGATGATGCTGTTCCGATATTAGAATTAGGACCGGAAGTGAGAGTCGATCCTGCTTTTATGACTAAATTCGTCAAGTATTTTGAGCTCCCGCCGGTAAATAATATTGATGTCCCTGTTCCTCCGCCTGAAGCTTGGTATGTTGTAGTAACTGAAGTCGGATTCGTCCCATCACCAATAGTTAATGAGACACTCATAGCTGAATTAACACGATACCTGCACAAGTAAATATTACCTGCACCAGTAATTGTCAAAGAGGTTGAGGCGGTGCTCGATAAACTAATTCCTAATGCATCAGTTGGCCCGGTACCAAAATAACTGCCTGCGGCAACATCAATTGATGTTCCGTATACTACCACATATACCGGAGTCCCTTGATAATTTCCACCTGTTTGCGTCAATGTTGAATTATCTTTTATATACAAATTCTTACAGAGGCATGTGGCACCTGATACTGTCACAGTATATCCCCCTTGAATCCATACATTGTCAGTCTTAATCGGGATAACTGTTGCGGTGGTATTAAACCCAGATCCATCCCATTTCTTCCATGTCGAGACGGTATTCCAACTCCCACCTGCAACCGATCCATAATCCCCAATTGTTTGTCCAAACAATGCCGATGAAAGCACAAACATTGATATAACAATTGTTGCTAAAATTTTCATAAAAACCCCTTATATTAGTGTACCGCGTTGTTAATTGAGCTATTTTTGAATAAAAAATAAAAAATAGGTTTGCATAAGATACTATTTCACTTCTATATGCCGTGATTAGAATACATGAATCACGGACATTCTTGTAAGCTATCACGCTTTGTACTCTTTCTGCACATTCACCACACCCCATTTCCGATCGGTCACTTCCTTCTTCGCGCAGAGGATCCAGACGAAATTGATGGAATGACCGGGGATCGCGACGTTCGGATGGAATCCGTGATGGACCACCATCGCATCATTCTCGCGGACCGGGAACATCACATCGGGATAGTTGATGTCGTTGTACGCCAGCTGAATTCCGAACGCCGGGGACGGCATCTCGAAATAGACATATACTTCCTCGAGTGTATCGCGGTGTTCGTGCGGAGGCCAGCTCGTCCAGTTTCCTTTGTTGCTGTATGTCGGTCCCATCAGCAGTCTCCCCGCTTCCACATGCTCGGTCAATAACTGATACAGTTCCCGGTGCATCGTTTCGGGACCAATGCTCGCGTGCAGTTTCGGATCGTCCTTGATATCATTCCAGCGGACCACTTTCACAGGATATTTTTTGCTCACCGGTGCGGAACTTTCAAGGATACTTGTTGTTCCTTTTGATGAAAAGACGACGGAACTGTCTCTCGGCACATACATTCCGTCATTCTTTCCAAGACTGTACGATGTTCCATCGACCTTGACATCGGCAGAACCGCTCATGCACATGAACATCTTCTCTTCATTGCCGGTAGTAAAGCTCACAGAAGAGATATCCGCATCGAGATTGATATACCCGACAGAAAGGAATTCCGTCTTCGCTGTCTGCGGTGTGATGGTCAGTTTGCGTCCTTTATGATCCGTGATATTGCGAAACACTAATTCTTGCGGCATGTGTTATTTCCTCTCCATGTGTAATTTCCATTGCGGTCCGACCATTTCCGGACTCAACGGATGGTATTTGATATTCTCAGTGCTCAGTTGGTCCGCTCCCACATCCTTACGGGACGGACGGGATTGACCGTCAATATCCTCGGTAACGAAAGGAAAGGATCCGCGCGCAGCTCCGATGGCGACACTCGACGGGGCAGGACGAAATACTCCGTCTGCACCAATTGCCATTTCGATGTTCTCCGTTCTGTGGTCCATGGAGGAACTGATGATGGACGACGGAACATTCGAGAAAATATTCCCGAGATAAGTCATTCCCGCCGGAGCGCTCTTCTCTTCCAACAGCATCCCTTTGTTCGTCACCACCAGATTGTTTGCAATAGTGCAGTTCATCGGCGGAAGTGACGCTTTCTTGTCGGAGCCCATCACACCGAGCACGATCGCATGCGCATTGTTCACGAATGTGTTGAAGACAACAACGGCATTCTTCACTTGCATATAACCGTTGTCGGCGGAATTTAGTACTCCCTGCATGAACGGGAGAGCAGAATACGTATTGTCACCGTCCAGATCCTGGAAATAATTATTATACACTTTATGATCCTCGCCGATGATGCGAACACCGCCGGTATTCCGCTTCTTATTCCCGAAGAAGAAATTCCCGTAGACCGATGCACGGTCGCCGTGACGAAGCGTCAATGTTCCGGCACATTCAACGAACGTGTTGCGGCGGTAGACATTTTCACAGGACTTATTCGAAATGATCTCCACTTCACCGTTGCACCGGTAGAAATAATTATCCTCAACGACCGTCCGGGCATTCGTCCTCCACCAGTCACTCGTACCGATACGGATGGTCTCCGCACCGTTCTTATCACGGTCAGGACGCGGGCCGAAATAATTGTGGTCGATCCGGTGTCCGCACGGCTCACCGTTCAGCCACACAACAAGCATTGTCCCCTGATTCGTCTTCCCTTTGAAATAATTATGGTCAACGCGGTTCTTCGTGCCGTAGACCGATACCCATTTCGTGTCGAGTTCCGTATCCTCAGGATTATAATCGACAATCGCACATTCCGTCAGCCGGCAGTTCGATGCTGTGTTCTCGGATGATGTACGGAATTCGATCACCGCGTTCTTTTCCACCGCACCGCCGAGAAAATACAATCCTTCAACGGTGATGAATGATCCGCTCAGCCGCAGTTTCGATGAACCGTTCAGGATCACTTCACCGTTCGTCTCCGCTTTCATAATGATCGGCTGTGCCTCTGTTCCCTCAGCTTTAAGGACGATCTCCTGATCTTTCCACTCGCCGTTCTTCAACAGGATCGTATCACCCGGCTGAACCGAGGATGAGATGGATTTGATCTCAGCAGCCGTTGTTACAATGTGTGTTTTTGCTTCACCATTGATGAACAGGACGGTGATCAACACTATGGCACAAATAATTTTCATTTTATTCTATATCTCATTTCGTTCTCTACCCACTATACTTCGAAAAAACATATTTCTTTAGAGGCTCTTCCATCCCGAAGGGATGGAACGTTTGTATATCGCATCGTTAACCCTTGTTCGACCCCGTCGGGGTCGCACATATAATTCAAACGTCTACTATTCATGTTGGACGCCGTTGGCGTCCTTCATATTTCATTTTACAACTTGTCCGATTGAAACTGAAATCACTATCTCTTCCCTGCGGTCACTTCGGACCAGTCGTCGGTCCGGAACGGTGACGCAGGTAATCCTGCATTATTATAGAGTGTGCAGTTCGGATTGTCGGCCCAGCCGTAACGGACCGCAACCGGTTTTTTCACGGAATTATTTGTGATAATGACAGTATTTCCTTTGATCACCGCTTCCGCCGGGACGAATTTTTTATCCTCTCCTGCGATGGTGAACCCGTTCAATGTTCCCCCTTTTGCCGTCATCGTTTCAGCACCGATGGTGAATTCGATCACGGCTGTATTCTTGACGATGTTCATACAGGAATACATCGGTCCGGTAAAAGCGACATTCTTGCCATACGTCCTTGCCAATGCGATCCGTGCAAGACGTTCACCAACAGGACGCTTATTCGTTGGATGGAGATCCTTCGGATCACCGACATCGATCGTTACCGCCATCCCAGTATTGGGAACATTGAGTGTCATCCATTGCGCCTCACGCAATTCCGCCCAGCCGCTTTTGGACGGTTCAGGCTGACGTGCGAGATTCGGAAGCTGAACAAAATAGAACGGGAAATCTCCCTGCTTCCAGATTTCTCTCCACTCTTCGATCAATGCGGGAAACAAAGTCCGGTACTGTTCCGCACGCGATGCATTCGCCTCGCCTTGATACCAGATCACTCCGCGCATTGCATACGGAATGACCGGTGTCAGCATACCGTAGAACTGTCCGTTCGGTGTATCGCGGTG
>JBMOHT010000051.1:0-22671 GCA_049317705.1 Bacteroidota bacterium
TTCGACAGCTTCCTCACCAGCATCTTCGACAGTAAGGATGTCGAAGACTACATCTTGAAGATCTGGTGCTACCTGCTTCTGCCCACTTACTCGTTCCAGAAGATATTCGTTTGGTATGGCAATGGACGTAACGGTAAAGGAGTCTTGAGCAGGATCATCGAAGCGATGATCGGCACAGCCAACTCAGCGCACGAAGATATCCATGAGCTTGCCAATGGAAGATTCTCCACCATCAACCTGAAGGACAAGCTGGTGAACTTCTCTACTGAACTGAAAACGAATGAGCTGGACCTTTCGATGCTGAAGAAACTTTCCGGCGGTGACATGATTGCTGCGGACAAGAAGTATAAGGACAAGATCACGTTCCAGAACGTTGCACGCTTGATCATCCTTGCCAATGAGCTTCCCCGTTTTTCAGAAATAGGACAGGCGATCACTCAGCGGTTCGAGTTCATAGAGTTCCCGAAGAGCTTTACAAAGGAACACGCTGACACAACATTGGATGAGAAGTTGCGTGCAGAGCTGTCAGGTATTTTTAACCGTGTGATCGCTAAGATGCCATCGATATTCGATACCAAAGGAGCAATCAACTTCAGCGGTCCGGCAGATCTTGAAAAGAAAAAAGAAGCGATGCTCTCCAACTTGAGCACCGTGATTGAATACATTGGTGATCGATGTGAAGCGAATGAAAATAGTTCAACACGGTTGCAGACGTTGTATGAGGGGTACAATACTTGGGCCAAAAAGTGCGGATACAATCCATTAGGCAAGAAGAATTTCCGCGTCATCCTGCAGGATGTTTGCAAACTTAAGGTGGACAATCTATCCTCGGACAAGAACCAGATGCACGTCTTCGGTATCGAAAAGGTGGTACTACCGAGTCCATTTGAAGTTTGATTTTTAATTTTTTAACCCGTTTTTAACTTGATTTTTGGCGAATTCAATCCAAATTCGCCAAAAGTTAAGAATTAAAAAAAATATCCATCTATTTTTATGGTGAAGAATATAATTTATATAAGGAGTTTGTTACGAATTTTGCACTCATTTTTAACTTTTTGCAAAAAAGCCAACAAAACGTAGACTTGAGCAGTTAAAAATGATTAAAAAGTGAAAAAAGGATTTTTAATATGACCAAAGAAGACTTAAAGAACATAATGAATACCCATCCCACCCTGACTGCGTCAGGGTTTGGGGTGGAAGAAGACCCAAACGAGTTGCTGGAATTCATCGATGCCTGTGATGCATCATGCGAGTGGCTGTCGCTGGTCCAACGAACACAAGTACCGAACAGAAAGGTCGGAGGCAGTTACCGGTTGAAGCATGTCGTGGAGCGATGGTATGAAAGGACACACGGACATCCACGCTATATCCCAGACGGTGCTTTCATTGCTGCAGCGTACCACATGGGGTTCATTAGCGAACCAAAGCAAGGATCACCGTCGGTGTTTTTGAATATATCCAGTAAGACGAAGATTGATGGTGAGTATCTGTAACGAGCACCCACGTGATGAACGTGGGTGTTTTTTTGGATCCTCATTTCCGATTTTTATGGCAGGCGAAGGTATTTTTTTTTATATTATGATAATTCAAAAATGGTTGCTTTAGTGGTTGCCATGGTTGCCCTATAACTCTTCAAGTTGTGTTTAAGGAACCAAAAAACTGCCGAAATTGGTCAAAATATCAAGGCGGGGTAGCTCAGCTGGTTAGAGCGTCGGAATCATAATCCGTAGGTCGGCGGTTCAAGTCCGCCCCCCGCTACAAAATGAAAAAGTCGAGACTTGTTCTAGACTTTTTTCATTTTATGGCATTTGGAATAATTCATATTCACGTTGAACGTTTTTTGTAAAATCCCGTCGCTTTTCGGCGGTATCCGCTTTATCCGCCGTAGGCGGACCCCCGCTACAGAAACGACAAAATCGAAGCGTGGCTTCGATTTTGTCGTTTAAATGGCTCGGATCGACCGATATATGCGGCGATCATTCCTAAACTATGCACCGTTGGGATGATCTTCAATAAAGTTCACTTATCTTTCAACAAGCTCCTCCGCAGCAGAGACATTTAACGTACTTCCGCTCCTTCCAAATTGTTTCGGACCAGCTGTTCTTCTTTCTTCCGCCGCATCACCAAGATTGAATCGCTTCAGATAGTGACGTAATTCCTCCGTCAGCTGATTCAGATCCTCGACTGCTACAGCCACATGCTCCGTTCCGTTCGCGGTATCACGGGTAACCGAATTAATGGACTGGATATTGACGGAGATCTGTTCCAGTGCCTCAGACTGTTCCGTGGAAGAAGCGGCAATGTGATTGACCATATCGGCGACCGTCTGAGAATTTTCGACGATGGTGTGAAGGGACCTGCCTGCCTGCTCGGCGACGACGATCCCCTTCTCAACTTTACCGGTCCCTTCTTCGATAGCGTGAACCGCTACTGCCGTGTCGTTTTGGATCTTCGTAATAGTGACACCGATCTCTTTGGTTGCCTTTGTTGTTCGCTCAGCAAGTTTCCGTACTTCATCCGCTACGACGGCAAATCCCCGTCCCTGTTCACCGGCACGCGCAGCTTCAATAGCCGCATTCAGCGCCAGAAGATTCGTCTGGTCCGCGATCTCTTCGATCACCGTAACGATCTCACCGATCTCATCACTCGCTTTGCCGAGTACGCGGACAGTTTCGGCGGTGCGGTTGACCACATCAGCGATCCCTCTCATCCCCTGCACGGTCTCCTGAACGGACCTCCCTCCGGCTTCAGCGAATTGTTTCGATTCGATCGCTGTTGTTGCCGTTGTATTCGCATTAGCAGTACTCTGTTCGATGGTGCTTGTCATTTCTTCCACTGCAGCGGCAACATTCGTTGCTTCCTTTGCCTGCTCCGATGTACCCGCAGCGATCTCCTGTGAGCTCACATTGATACGGGCAACGGCAGCACTGACCGAGGTTGATGTCCGGTCCACATGCAGCAGAATATCTTTGATGGAGGTGACAAATTGATCGAACGAAGAAGTGAGCAGTCCGATCTCATCCTTTCTGGCATCGTTGAACAACGTGTGAAGATCGGCATTCTGCATCTTACCGATAATGGCATTGATCGGTGCGACGATCAGTCTCGTAACAAATGCATAGATGACCCCGATGAGCATCACAACGAGCAGCATTCCCAATCCTGCAACTATCCATCGGACGGAAGCAATGTGGTCGGAAACATCACTTTGCGGATACGCAGTGAAGATCGTATAACCCCACTTTGTAAAGACCTCCTCATCCACATTCCATCCGTCAACAGAGCCGTTCTTCTTCGCCGCGATCATCTCGCTGATGAATGCTGTATCGACCTGCGATGAATGGAACACGATCCTCCCTTTATTATCGATCAGCGCTGTATAGCCGTTCTCCAGGATGCGTGAATTCGCTATGAGTGTCTGCAGTTTCAGCAGTTCACTGATCTGATAACCCACATACCATATTCCAATGACGTTACCGGATGAATTCCTCATCGGCTCATACGCGGTGACGAACGGTTTACCGAGAATATCCACAACACCGGAAAAGGATTCCCCCTTTCGAATGGCGACAATTGCCTTTCCTTTGGGATCGAGCACTGTTCCGATCGCCCTCGACCCGTCCGGCTTTTTCACATTGGTGGAGATACGGATGTACTCCTCTCCGCGCTGACTGAAGATCGTCGCTGCTGCGCCGGTCAATCCGTTCACACGGTCAACGAGTTCAAAATTATTCGCCTGCGGTCTTCCTGATATGAGCACATCCGGCACGAGTTCCTTTCCGACAAGCACTGTCCGGCCGGATTGAGGTACTCCAAGCGCAGCCGCTTGTTGCTTCAAGATCTTCATCGCTGTTGTCACGCGCTTCAGATCAAGATCATCAACAAGGTCAAGGATTGCAACGGTCCTGTCCTTTATTGAAGCGACCTGAAATGCAGCGTTCTCTGTGATCTCCCGTTCATAGAGTCGGGAAAAATAATATCCAAAAAATCCTATTGCGATGAAGACGCTAACACCGACCGGAATCAGTAATTTATATCCAAGTTTGTTACGCACGGGATGCTCCACTGAGTTTTTGATTATTCATAGCCGCTGGCATTGATCATAAGATCACATTCGTTGTATGATATGATCATGACGGATCACATCTCATAATTATGCAAATATCAACGGATGTTGTTATCAACTCATTGATTTAGCAAGCAGTATGCCAATCCGCCGAATGAATTTTTTAGCGAATTTCAATGATTAAGGGGGATTTTTCGGAGGTGTATTGCCAAAACAACTTCAATACATCTGTTATTTAACAACTGTTTAATATTATACAGTCCAAAAGAAATTAGGCGTCAAAAAAAATGGGCTCATATGAGCCCAAATATCATTTCGCTAAAATCTCTTAAAATTCAATATCTATTACTGCATTTCATTATTTCAGTAAAAGCATCCGTTTGGTGATGAGATGAGTTCCGGTCTGTAATGTATAGAAATACATCCCGCTTGAAAATCCTGAAGCATCCCAGGAAACAGTGTATTCTCCCTCCATTTGCCATTCGTTGACAAGAACCGACAATTCACGGCCGAGAAGATCGAATATTCTTACCGTAACATTTGATCGCTGTGCGAGCGAATATTCGATGGTTGTGCTTGGATTGAACGGATTTGGAAAATTATCCCTGAGGATGGTGAACCGGGGAACTGCGGTTACTGCATTTTCGACTGCTGCAGGAGACGCATCATACAGGACAACATTACTCAAAAATACATACGCATTTGATATTCCGCAGTTGAACGAGACCCGTGCGCGGTAATCCGTCGGATTCTGCATTGTGAATGGAAAGGTAAAATGCTTCTTTGCGGCAGGCAGCAGTATCGTGCTCGTGCGGCTGTAGTTGGTCCACGGTGACGAATTCTTTTCTACCTTCACATCGATCATGCGTTGTGCGGATGCATACGCGTCAAATTCAAAGATATATTTTTTCCCGAAGACGAGCTCCAGATTGGGCTGAA
The DNA here is from genome assembly GCA_049317705.1 of Bacteroidota bacterium. GTDB lineage: Bacteria > Bacteroidota > Ignavibacteria > UBA10030 > UBA8401 > UBA8401. Next base: position 5,006 of record JBMOHT010000051.1, read on the forward strand.
GGAATTGAACACTCCATACATTCGCGCCCCCCTTTGTGATATACAGAAAACATTCTCCGTTCGGCAGTACCGACACTTTGGAAGCGGCGCTGTCATAGTTGTCCAATTGCCACGCGGACAATCCCTGGGAGAAGTTTCCATTCAAGAGTATATTATCCCCCGGTAACATATACTTTACCACCGCACTCTCCTCGTTCGAAAATTTGCTTTCGTGTCCCTTGCTGTCCACTGATGTAACACGAAAATAATATTGACCACCATTCTGCAGTGTGGTCAGATCGATCGAAGTCTTTTCCGTAGAAGCGATAAGCGTAGAAGGTCTTGGGGACAATCCGCCATAGATGTTATACTGCACCACATCACTGTCGCCGAAGGTATTGAATAGGAGCGTTACCTTTTCATGGTGGGGTTCAACGATGAGATAAGGAGCATTCGCTTTTCCTTTCCAGACCGACCGATTCGTGCGGTAACTTACGGAAGGACTCACGAAATCCATCTCGAAGGTTTTTGTCCCGTTCTTATCCACTTCAGTCGCCTTGGGAGCGGACGCATCGGCCCAACCGATCAGCGTCTTACCGCTCGGCAGCCGCTGAACACTTCCCATCCATCCTGAATAGAAGTCCGGAACATTCCTATATTGCCAAACCATTTCGGCGGTCATTGTGAGCGTATCAATTTTGTATTCAACTGCACGGGTGAACTTATTCGTCCTGAGGTCTCCGTTATCATAGAGCGTATAGGTGCCGTCGGGTGTTAATCGGATGTCATGCTGATACGAGAACGCCAGCGTCTTGTTGAGATAGGAGAATGTATTCGGGTCTTTGGTAAAAGTGAACTGATTATTTTTTCCCCCGAGCCGCCACATGATACCTCCGGTCTTCCGGTTGATCTTTGTCACCTCACTCATATTGCGGTTTGAGATAAGAAGATTACCGTCCGCGTCGATGTCGATGGCATTCATATGCACATAATCGAATGAAGCGCTGGTCAGGTCGGCATCGATGCAGTCAGTGATCTTGAAATGGTCCCAGCATCTCCATTCGAACACGACATTCTTCGCTGCATCCAATTCCAGTATATGATTCCCGAGCACCATAGCGTGCGGATTCCCTCCGGCAACTATTTTGCTCATGTCGATGGACTGCACTTCCGAACCGATCAGCAGCATATGCCCGTTGGGCAATATCCGCAGTTCATGTTCATTGGGAGTATACCCGTGTACAGAAACGATTGAATCGATCACTGTATAGGTAGAATCCATTATATAGAACCTGTTGATATCGCTTTGAAGATAATATGAAAATCGGCCGGTCGGCTGGACCTTAAAATCGTAAGCGTTCCCTGCCACTTTTCGATAGAACACCGGAAGTCCTGCATTGTCGAACAACAGCAAATAGGGACTGCCATTCCACATGTTGGTCATATACAGATATCCGGAATCGGGACTTTTGGAGACATTGATCTTTACCGCAGGAAAATCCGAAGGTGTGGATACGCCAGCAGCATTCTGTTCAGTAACTCTCGACAGTGCGGAAGAACGAAGTTCTTCCTTCATATGTTCGTTGTTCAGGAATTGAGCTAATTCCATCTTGTAGTCATCAGAATTCGGTGAGATCACAAAATAAAAATCGAGCGGCGGACACGGCTGCAATGACGTTGTCTTCATTCCCTCCTGAATACGTACGAATACCGTTTCAGAAGGGAAAAATTCATTAGACGGTCTCCAGATGATCGTCTTTCGGTCATCCGAGATGATCGTCCTGCCGTTGTGTATTCCACTGATACTTCCGCGGAGAGTAAAGAGCGATGCAAGTTCCTGTTCCGTAGAGAGCAAATGTTCCCCTGGACGGACAATGATAGTAGTCTGTTTCGATACGAGTGATGAACCCGGAAGCGGATGCAGGTATTGGAACTGTATACCGGCATCCTGCGCCTGCATCATCAAAGCACAAGAGAGGAGCACGACACAACAAGCGGTGGTACAGAAGGATGATCGCATAGATACCAGCTGGATAGACGAACGAAATGATGACCGGTGTGGTCATATCGCTGACCGCACTGATTCGAGAGTGACCTGATACTGACAATGTACTGAAACCTGTTCCGTACAACAAACACCATTTATCACCTAAGAAATGAAGGATGAACTATATCAGAGGAAAACCATCGATATTGATGACCTTTGTATTTGCAGATACACCGAACAGATTTCGTCCCGTGTCAACACCTCTTTCATCCGCGATCGGACCAGTGTTATCGATTGTTCCGAGTGGTTCTGCTGATCACCATACTGTTTTAACTGATTGATATTTTTTACCGCATTAAGTATCTTATCATTGTCGGTGCTGCATGAACAAAAATAGAACACCGCCGAATGCCAATCCGAAATAAAAGTCTCCCCCATGAATCAATCATTTCTCGACAAGATCAATCTCATCGAAACCAATAAAAGGATCCTTGCGAGCATCTCTGTCGGTATAGCCATTATTTTCATCAATCTCGACGCTGTCATCGATTCCTTCACCAATCCGGAAGTTCCGTATCTCAGTATCGATCATGTCGTGGTCGGTATCGCCACCGGTATTTTGATCTTCTTTATGCTGTGGAGGCTCTCAGTTCGATTCACGGAGCAGAAAAAGGTCGAAAAAGCATTGAGGGAGAGTGAAGAATTCCTTCAAAAGATCATCGATATGTCGCCGGACGGCATCATCTTTACTTCGCTTACCGGAAAGATCATGCGTATCTCACCAAAAGCGGTCACCATGAGCGGATATACTGACCGTGAAGAGGTGATAGGACATTCGATCTTCGATTTTATCGTTCCTGAAGAACGGGATCGGGCAATGTTCATGGCGAAAGAAATGCTGAAAGGGAACTATGCCGGTATATCAGAATATCAATTGATCAAAAAGGATGGGACGTATTTTTTTAGCGAGATCAACGGCGAGGTCATCCGCGATTCGACGGGACGACCGACAGGGATGATGTTCGTAGAACGAGATATCACCGAACGGAAAAATATTGAAACTGATCGTGAGTCCCTGCTGAAGGACCTTCAGATAGCTCTTTCCGAAGTGAATACTCTGGAAGGGGTTGTGCCGATCTGTTCTTCATGCAAAAAGATCAGGGATGAACAAGGGATCTGGAATATCCTGGAAGTATATCTTACCAAACACACCGATGCTCAATTCAGTCACGGCATCTGTCCGGACTGCACGACGAAATATCACGCGGAACTCACCGAACTGAAAAAAAAGACCTCCGTTTGACATCTATACGGAAAAACATTCCACGAATAACACCAATTATCACGAATATTTTTGGATTCTTCGTTAACTAACAGGACGGACTTTCGTCAGTCCCTACATTTGTGTCCATTCGTGTTATTCGTGGATTGCTCTTCTCTTTGCGCTCTGTGGCGCATCCTCTTTTTCCGCAAAAAAATAAAAAGGACGGACGTTCGTCCGTCCCTACATTTGTGTTCATTCGTGTTATTCGTGGATTGCTCTTCTCTTTGCGCTCTGTGGCGCATCCTCTTTTTCCGCAAAAAAATAAAAAGGACGGACGTTCGTCCGTCCCTACATTTGTGTTCATTCGTGTTATTCGTGGATTGCTCTTCTCTTCGCGCTCTGTGGTGCATCCTCTTTTTCCGCTAAATAAAAAGGACGGACTTTCGTCCGTCCTTATATTTGTGTTCACTCGTGTTATTCGTGGAAAGATCTATCCACAGATCATTTCAGCTGCTTATATTTCTCCTGATATTTCTTCCATAACTCAGTGTGACGGCTGCGCAAGTCCACATTCTTTCCCTGAATGAACTCCATCTCCACAGAAGACATGACCTCCAGAGGATCTCCTGTCGTGACGATGAGCGTTGCATCCTTCCCTGTTTCAAGCGAACCGACGCGGGCATCGATCCCGAGAACTTTCGCAGCATTGATCGTGATGGATTTCAATGCTTCATCCTTCGGCAGTCCGTAGGATGCGGCCGTTCCGGCCTGGAAACCGATATTCCTGTCCGACATGGTGGAGTTGCCGCCGCCGGAGATCGCGAACATCACTCCGGCCTGATATAATCGCGCAGGTACAGTGAACGGATTATCATACTCCTCCCACCGTCTGTTCGGCAGATCGTGGACCGGTTCGATGATGACGCTGAAATTGTTCTGCTTCAGCAGGTCCGCCACTTTCCATGAGTCCCGTCCGCCGTGGATGATCAGATTCACATTCTGCTCTTTTGCGAACTGCACTGCGGACTCGATCTGCGATACTTCATTCGCACCGACAACGAGCGCCATCTTCTTTTCGAACAACGGAGCGAATGCTTCCCAGCGCAGGTCCGTTGGATGCTTTTCTCCATATCCTTCCGCTTTCTTTGCTTTCAGATACGCGCGGGCATCATCGAAAGCTGTGCGAATCTCCTGCAGATTTGCTTCGATCGCTTTCCTCTGCTCCTCTTCGGATTGGCGGACGAACGGCGAACGGCTCACACGAAGATTCGGCCAGTTCACATAAAGACCTATCGGCGCTTTCAATGTCATCTCATCCACCGTCCAACCGTCCATCATCATCGCAGCGGTCTTGCCGGCGATAAGACTTCCGGTCGGCATCACATGCGACACGGTGACGCCGTTCGCGCGGGTGGTCGGAATGAGTTCGCTTTCGGGATTCACCGCAACATCGGCGCGGACGTTCGGATTGATGCGTCCTGTTTCATTCATGTCGAGTGTCGCCCGTGCAGCTTCGATCTCGTTCAATCCGATGTTCGAAGCGGGATTGATGAGACCGGGATAGACATGCTTTCCTTTAATATCGAATTGCTGAGCATTTGCAGGGATAGTTACCGATGTACCGATCGCCGTGATCAATCCTTTATCGAACAGGATGGTTCCGTTCTCGATCACCGCACCGGTCACGGTGTGGATCGTACCACCGACAAGTGCGATCGGTTTTTCCTGTTTCTTAGCGGGAACGGGAGTCGACGCGGCTGCCATGCTCATAAGAGCAGTTACAACTATGATAAGTTTCATCGATATGGTTCTCATTAACGCACCTCCATTTCGGACGCTTGTTCGGAATGCTCTTCGTGACACGAATATGTTGAGGAGCGCCTCGGCGACGGAGGAACTCCGGAACCTTTCTTCTTAGACTTCAGCGCTTTCTGAACGAGTTCAGCTTTCTTTGATTGCACTTCCGCCCGCATCACTGAATCTTCTTGACGGTCGAAGAATTTTCTGCCTTCGATCCACGTCTGCTCACAGATCGTGTAGGTGGAAAGCGGATGTCCGCTCCAAATGACAAAATCGGCATCCTTTCCCGGTTCCAGCGAACCGACGCGGTCGTTGATACGCAGTTGTTTTGCCGGATTGATCGTGACGAATTTCAGAGCATCCGTTTCGCTCAATCCGCCGTAGCGGACCGCCTTCGCCGCTTCGGTATTCATCCGGCGGGCCAGTTCATTGCTGTCCGAATTGAACGATACGACGACACCGGCATTGTTCATCACCGCACCCGCGTATGGGATCGCATCGATCACTTCATATTTATATGCCCACCAGTCGCTGAAGCACGATGCACCGACGCCGCGTTTTGCGATCTCATCGGCGACCTTATATCCTTCCAATACGTGCTGCAGGGTTCCGATCTGGAATCCGAAATCGTCGGAGACCTTCAGCAGCATCATGATCTCATCCTGACGGTAGCAATGGGAGTGGATGAGCCGCTTCTTGTTCAGGATCTCGACGAGCGTTTCCAATTCAAGATCGCGTCTCGGCGGGATGATGGTCGGAGTATTCTTCGCTGCATTCAACGCTTTCTCATATTCACGCGCCGCGGTGAATTCATCGCGGATGAGCTGTTCAACACCCATACGAGTCTGCGGGTACCGCGTGGTATATTTCTCTCCCCAGTTAGATTGCTTCGGATTCTCACCGAGTGCGAATTTAATCCCGGGAATCGCTCCTTCGAATTTCATCTGCTCCGGCAGCATACCCCAACGGAGTTTGGAGACCTGGTTCTGTCCGCCGATCGCGTTCGCTGACCCGTGCAACTGATTGATGGTGGTGAGTCCGCCTGCTAGCTGACGGTAGATATTGATGTCGTCGGAATTCACCACATCGCCGATGCGGACCTCTGCAGTCACGGCTTGACCGGATTCGTTCACACCTTCCGATATGGCGGTATGCGAATGCGCATCGATGAGTCCGGCGGTGACATGTTTTCCTGTCCCGTCGATCGTCACAGCACCGGAAGGAGCGGAAAGTCCTTTGCCGATCTTTGAGATCTTCCCTTTGCTGAAGAGGATATCGGTCTCTTCCAGTTTTCCCTGCGGCCCGCTCGTCCATATTGTGGTGTTCTTTACAAGCACGTCGGACTGCTTCGGAAGTTCTTTCCGGCCGAATGCGCCGTCGGGATAGACAAGTTCATTTGTTGAACACAGTGGAACGGATGGTTTGGATGTATCCGGTTTTGAATCGAACGGTTTTACTTTTTGAGCGGACCAGTTTCCAGAGCGTCCATCGGGCATTTCAAACAGACCGGCGGCCGAATTGTCGTTCACCGTTCCCGACAGACGGAGCACTCCGGCGGTACCGAGCGAATCACCGTCCACCGTTATCTGAAACACTTTTTGATTCAGCGATGCCGATGATGCTTTTACTTTTTGTGAACCTTTAAGCACCGTCACTGCGACCGCATCGATCTCTCCAGCAATGTCGAATCTGCCGGTATCGGTCTTTGCATCATTCAGTTTCAGTGAATACGTCCACACTCCGCGGATGTCGGGCGACGGAGCGGCCTTCACTTCATACCGGTCCCCTTCGATCCACGATTCGCGGATCTTCGTCTTTTCACCGAACAAATCCCCGTCCGTCAGGATGATATTCGCGATCTTTCCGGCTTCGATGGTGCCGAGCTGTTTCTCCGCACCGGCAAGCTGAGCGGGAATGGTCGTGACTGCCGCCAGCGCATCATCCGCGCTCAATCCGCAGTCGATGGCGGTCTTCACCATCGTCCGGAATTTGCCTGCATCTTTCAGTTGATTCGCCGTCAATGCGAATGTGATGCCGGCTTTCTTCATTCGGGAAGGATTCTCCGATGCAAAATCCCAATGACGGAGTTCTTCGTAGCCGGTGTTGAATGCATCCTCAGGAGTTTCCACAACAGGAGCATCGGGGAAATTCACGGGAAGGATCACGGGAACATTCAATGCCTTCACCGCATCGATCCGGCGGTATTCATAACCGCTTCCGCGGAGGATCCACTGAATGGAAAATTCTTTCGCGATTCGGTCCGCACGAAACGCTTTCAGTTCGTCATTGGTCTCGAAGATGATCTGCTGTTTTGCGTTGAGCACATTCTCCAATGCGGCGAGTGTCTTATTCTCTTCAGGCCTCGGCTGTGCGGGATTCTTTGCGTAGAGTTTCTGTGCGTCGGAATACCATTTCGCATCGATCATTGTCTGGCGGATGAGCGCGATGGTCCCCATATGGGAATCGGGATATCCGTCCCCGAAATTCTGATAAGCAAGACTGGTATGCTGGAAGACATTTGAACGGATGATCTGCGAATTCGGCATATCGTCCCCGAGGTCCACCAATGCGCTGTTCCCTTTCATCACACCCTGCTGCGGAACGGAAAGCACTGTTGTGAATCCTGCCGCACGGAGTTTCTCCGCAGACTCTTTCTCCGGCAGGAAATTCTCCGCGACGGAAAAATCGGCAACGACATTCGGATTCCAATAATTGGCGCCGCGCGGTTTCTCCGTCTGTGCTGCACCCGGCTTTTGTTTCGGCTGACCGTAATCGGAATAGAGATCGATCATTCCTGCATACGCCGTCATTCCGGTGCAGTCCCATTCACGCGCATCGGCAGGGATAGCGATCCCGGCGCCGACAGACTGGATGACGCCGTTACGGATGATGATGGTCCCGTTCTGGATCCTCTTTCCCGGAGACTGGATGATGGTGAGATTCTTCAGCGCATGAACAGCGGGAGTATTCTTACGGATCCCCTCCGCCGGCTGTGTTGAGGGCTGCAAGGACTGCGCAGAGAGGAACGCACAGCACAGCAACAGCAGCATGACCATTGTTCTCATAATGCTCCTACAATAGAATGTGGAATGAACGGATTATTCTTCTGTATATGTCGGGATCATCACGATATGGATCGTGACACCGATAGCGATCGCTGCAAGGACCAACTGCACGGGAACGGAATGCGTTACGAATATAGAGTACAAAATGCCTCCCCACAAGACGACAATTGTAGAGATCTTCGAGGGACGAGAGATGCCGCGGCCTTCGCGGTAATTCTTCAGATATTTTCCGAAGAGTCTGTTCTTGTGGAGCCAGTCGTAGAATTTCTGAGAACTGCGTGCATAACACCAGGCAGCCATCAGGAAGAAGACCGTCGTGGGAAGCAGGGGAAGGAATATTCCGAGGATACCGATGCCGACAAGAATTGTCCCCGCCGCCATCAAGGTCCAGCGGACGATAGGACGATCGGAGATCTTAACTTCTGAAACGGTACCGGTTTCGGCCATAGGATACGTGTTATTGTGAAGCGAATTCAACAATTATTTATTCCAGGAGATGTCTGAAAAATCCCAAATCGATGTCATTCCCCCAAAGGGGTCCCTTTGGGACGAATCCCGTTTAATTTTCCTCTCACTAGCGGGATGAGGAATCTGAGGAAATATTCAGATTTCTCATTTATCCCTTTGGGGCTTCGCATTGAGAAAGAATTCGCGAGCTCGTTCGAAATGACTTAAGAACGTTAATATTTCAGAAGTCTCTCCAGAATACTTCTAGAAAAATCCCGCATTTCAGATATGAATGATTTCACAGACCAAATATCTTTATTTTCGACCATTTTATCCGATTCAATTTGCCCATCATGATACGAAAAATGTATCAGATTATGAAGAATTGAAGTACAGATCTTCAAAATGAATGTACAACAAAAAACTCGCCACCAAGGCACTAAGACACAAAATCCCACAAAGGAATATTGAATCGAGTGTGAATTTATATATTGTTTTGTGTCTTAGTAGCTATGAACACAAACAGCATTTTTAAAGATACTATCGTTCAAACCAGCTGGTCCTGCCTGTGAGAAGATTCGGTGCAACGACAGGAAGCGGATATTTCTTCACGGCGGCGGACTGCCAGGCATTTGCCTTGAATTGAGAAGTATTCCAATCCGCCGGTGCGGAATCGGTTACGGTCCATGACCCATCCGTGCCGATGATCTGCACTGTGCCGTCACTCCCTGCGATCTCACCGTAGATATTCACTCCAGCCGAACCGTTCTCCTGATAATTCTGTGCTTCCACCGCAATAACATTGGACGAATCGTTCAGGAAAGGAAGGATATCATAGATCTTCGCCCTCTGATTCTCCACCGTTAAGGAAAGCGAACGGCGTGCGGTCACATCACCGACCCTTTTTCCGTTCACATACAGCACCGAACGGGAATCTCCAATTAACTGAACCTTTGCGGAGCGGTTATTTTTCCCGAGAACAATATTTTTCCTGAAGAATGCTTTCGGCGCCGAATTGGAATCCTTTACTGTCGATAGGATTCGGGGATGATAGATCCACTGACTGGAAAGGATCGGGTCGATGGCAGATGTTCGCTGTATCTTCTCAGCAATCTCATTCCAATACGCGGCCTGGCGGTCGTACCGTTTCATCAGCAGTTCGAGCGAAGGGGTCTTATTGGTCGTATGCCACACTGTTTCGAATTCACTCCGCACTTTGCTGAGTTCGTCCGTTACCCGTTTGCAGATGACGGATGATCTTGCGGCAATGTCCGTTCTTGTTGAAACTGTATCTTTCAGCAGAAGACGAATCTGTTCCTGCGCTTCGATCTTGGTTGCGAACCACAGATTGAGTCTCGCCACGAACGAGAGATACTGCAGATGGTCCGTATTGCGCGTGATATTCTTTGATGCGCGTTCGATGGAATGCAGCACAAGCGGCATGGTGGAATTGATGCTCTGCATCCGTTGGATGAGCGGGACGCGCTTCTCCCAGATCATATCCTCGCGGGTCGGCAGCAGCGGGTGACGCCAGATCTCATACCAGTGAAACTGATTAGAAGGTTCGGTGAGCAATGCATACGCTGTACGGATATCCTCCGTCTGTTCTGTGCCGAAGAAATCCGTAAAGAATTTTTGGTCGAACGATCGCTGATCCGCCGTGAGCGGATTCCACGCACATTCCGCAGTCCACGCATATCCGTAATAGTTCAATTCACGCAATGCTTCCCCGCCGAAATCGTTCCAGCTGGAGCAGAGGATGCCGAGTGCGCCGTTGCGGTATCCGTCCGCATTCAGATATTGGATGTTCAAGAATGTATTCAGATAATTCGGGAATGGTCCGGTAAAATTCCACACTGCGGGAGAGACAACATACGGGAATCCAGCATTCTTGAATATCTCTGGACTCGTGTAATCGAACTGCGTTCCGTAATGCCAGTCCACCATCGTTACATCCTGCGGGATCTTCTTCAGTATGTCGGGATGGTCCAGAATGATATCGCCGTACATCATCACCTTCTTCCCGTGTTTCTTCACGATGTCGAAGATCCGTTTGTAATGTTCGGCGTGTACTGTGGCAAGGTCGCTCTTCTTCACACGCTCTTTGTTCACCCCGAGACCGACATCCCACGATTCGTCCGCGGCGATATTGAAATACGGTGAACTGAAACAGCCGGCGATCTCGCCGATCATCTCATCGAGCATCGCGTAGACCTTCTCGTCCGACACATTCACCGTCTGAGCACCGGGAAATTCCGCATACTTCTCATACTCCGGTTTGAGCAGGATATTCTCCCAATGACCGAGTGTTTCAAAGATCGGAACGACATCGACGAAATATTTTTTTGCATACGCGTCGAGTTCCTTGCACTCTGCCGCTGTCAGCGCGCCGCGGTCCTTCCCGATCTCGGGATGCTTCTTGAACTGGAACACATCCTCGATGTACGGCGAATAGACATTCATCTTATACCGCGCGCAGAAGCGGACGATCTTCTTGAAATTCTCCAGCGTGGAGATCTGTCCACGGCTGATATCATCCGTAATGCCTCGGATCTTCTGGAGCGGAAAATCACTGATGGTCGCTCCCGGAACCACGACGCTCCGTTTATCGAGACGCATCATCTGCAGCAGTGACATCACGCCGTACATCAGTCCTTTTTCGGATTCCGCGATGATGATGATCCCTTTTGCATCGACATCAAGAAAATATCCTTCCGTCCTCATCTCCGGAGTGAGCTTTCCCTTCCGCTCCGAAAGGAATTTCTTCCCGTATTCATCCGTCGGTCTGCCGATGTAGATGAAATTCGACGTCAATTTGCGCACGGACTCTTCGGCCGTTACTTTCATCTGCGCCTCTTTCAGTGAAGCGAGTCCTTCATTCACCTGTTCGGCGATGAATTCCATCCCGGGCGAATCGCTGCCGATGACAATGCGTGTGGATGAGCTCAGTTTGAATTCGAGATTCTTTTCCGTGACGGACCGGGGTGCCGGAATGATACCGATCGTTTGTGCCATTATTATAGAGGAGAAAAGTGATACGAAAATAAGGAGAGTTCTCATGGTATTTTCCGATGGTGATCTAAAAAGATAACCGATATGTCCGTTCGGTTCAACAGAATTTGATGGCGGTAGAGTACGCAGAATTCAGTTAAAATGGAACAAATTCAATTGAAAATGGAGGGGTTTAGGGCGGAAGTGAAAACAACACTATTCGAAGGAAAATCCAAAAACGGAGAACGAACGGTGTTCAGGAAAGAACTGTCCCCGTTCATCGAGTCCGGAGCGGTGCTGAAGAAAGAGCCGAACTACCCGGCCGTGCTGCATCGGCAGCATCATGCCGAACTGCGCTGTTTTCGTTGCGGCGAATCCGGCTTCATGATGGACCTTACAATCGGCAGCAGCATACAATACAGTACTTCCAAATTCCTTCAATGGAACTATCCCCCCTGTCTGGAAGACCCACGGCTTCGATATTTTCCTGCCTACCGTAAAGACGTACGCATAGTCCGCACCGAGATACCACTGTCTATTTCGGTCCCGTTCATAGACTGCGTAGAGTTTCATATAGTCACGCGAGTAACGGACGGATGTATTCAACTTCAACCGTTCATACCAATTATCGCTGAAATGATGACTGGTATGACCGATCACCCACCGTGCGAAAATATTTTTCTGAACCGGAATATCCAGAGTGAGGAAATCGACATAATAATCATTCGTTACAATCTGTGCTTGTCCCACCGGATGAAGTTCGAAATGGACCGATGCACCAATGCTCGCCTGGACTGGTGTGCCGAATAGTTCTGTTGTGAGGAACGGTATCATCGTCCCCATTGACGCGCGGATATTTTTCGAGATAAGGATGTTCTCCGCTTCTGTCCGATGTGCGTGAGCATCCGCGGTGAATGCCGAGACGAATGTGGAGTCGGGAAAGAGTTGAAATGTGCTGACATCGGCAGATTGTCCTTTCATCTGCACAACAATAACCCAGAAAAAGAAGATTATATACTTCATTGAATCTTTCAATAAATCAGCACAAGCTCCAAAGAAAGGTGAACGGAAGAATGATCCATTGCATCCTTCCGCCGGACAATTGTTCACATTATTATAGAGTAACGCCAATGATCAGCAGAAGAACGGTTGCAGGGAGTTTCACTTTCGCCGTAAAGGTTTGACCTGCCCCTACAGCTTTTTCTTCATATTCCGGTTTGCCGTTATAATAACGGACGCCAATAGAAATTTTCTGAAGTTGTAATCCCGCTCCGAATCCTGCTGCAAAAGCCGCATTCGATGTGGTCGTTTGTTTGAGACTGTTCCCCATGAAATTTACATCAATATCCGGAAAGCTGGAATACAGCAATCCAACCTGCGCCTGACAGTAGAGCGTTGCACCTGTCGCTGTTTTTGCGGAGAATCGCACGCCAGTGAGCCCCCACGTGGTGAGATAATTTCCCGTGGTCAATGTTACACCGCTGGTTGACTGTTTCTCCATCTCTTTGGCATCCATTCCGTTCGATGCAAGGGAGAGAGAGGAATTCCACGAAAGACTGCCGTTCAATTGCGAATTCACTTCAAGTCCGCCCGCGAATCCTGTCAATGCAAAACCGGCATCGGTCCCGGTGGTACTGCTGAAAGCACTTTGCGGCAATGATGCACCCCCGAAGAGTGTAATGCGGACACGGGGAGATGTCTCTTCGATCTCCTGTGAGAAGGTGAATTGACTGAAAAGTATGAGGACGGATATGAGAGAGAGAATTTTCATCGGTGATTCCTTTCGCAAGATTAACTGTAGAAATTTTAGGATCAGGGAGCCGCCGAAGAGAGAACTGCATTCAATGACCGCATCCGTACCAACAGGCTAGAAAATGTAGAAGATTTTCACCACTTCAGCAATCACGCGTTCTCGTGTATTTATCTGTTCCAATGTGCATGGAATTGAGAATGGGCATTCTGATCGTGGAGTGATTGAACGGAAGGATCGAGTGCGGCGATCACTTCGGAAGGATATCCGCTGAGGATGCGGTTGACCAGGACATTCTTGTCCTGAATAGTAAAGAGGATCCTCCACGATTTTATCGCCATCACATATCCGTCCGGGTCGTTCTTCATGATGCGCCGGTACGAATGCGGCATCGGATCGAACGAAAGGATGTCGATCACACGGTCCAGGATATGGATGTCGTGATGTGTCTTCAGCCATTCGGACTGCTCTCGTGCAAGCGGTGAGATCTCTACGGAGTACGGCTTCTCATCGGAATTCTCCGCTTCCGCAAGCCAGCCGATCTCTGAATCCGGGAACGCTTCGGCATACGGAATGTACGGTTTAATATCGAGCACAGGAGTTCCGTCCAGCAGATCAGGATTCTCCACCGTGATGGTCCTTCCCTTCACTTCAATCAACGTACAGAGCGAGAGTCCGATAGGATTGGGGCGGTGCGGTGATCGTGTCGCGAACACGCCGCGTTTGGTACGGCCGCTGCGAGGAGGAAGCACTTTCGGTTTCCAGTCCGTATTCTTATGGAACCAGAAGATGATCCAGACACGTTCGAATCCTGCCAGATGCTCGAGAGCCTGATCGAAATTTCTATCGGGAAGAAGTTCGATCACGCCGACGGTCTTCTGCTTATCCACACCAGGCTGACGCGGTGCGTGCTGCTTCTCCTGATATGGAGTGCGGATGGTGCCGATCGGCGTAAGGATCAGTTGATCGGTCATGTCAGAATTTGAATTTATAACCGAGGGAGATGGAATAATTGTTCACAAGGAATCCGCGGACAACCTCTTCGTAGGAATAATCCAGGGAGAGATCGACGATGGACCGGTTATCGATCACCCACTGCATACCGGTTCCGACACTTTGAGATTTTAACAGATCGATCTTCGTCCCCGTGGTGTCGGTAAAATGTTCGTCATCGGGAGATGAACCGGCTCCGGCTTTGAGGAATGCGTAGGTCCCGTCCCCGCCGAAATATTGACGGACGGTCAAGGACAATGAACGCGATATCTCCGTCGGACCGGGTGTGAGATACGAACGGAGCGAGATCCAGTAATTGCCGAAATAATAGCCGAGGGAAACGGTATAGATATCCACCGGACTTGAATTGAAGAACAACAGTCTCATTCCGGCGGAACCTTCAAAACTTTCCGGAAGTTTGAAGAACGGTTCCAGACCGAACCGGTGCTTCGGAAAATTCTTCGTCCATGAATACCCGTAATTCACATACGCGTAGATGCCGCTGACGATCTTGGGATACGCATCGAATTCGAGCTGCCGTCCCATATTTCCGAAGCGGCGGGCGGAGTTCAATTTGAGCATTGCCGTTCCGTACGGTGTCACCCGGGAATATTGCAGCGTGAATGCTTCGCGCGGATCGAACCGCTCGGAGAATCTGTCGTAGGTATACGAAAGACTGACGCTGTTCAGCAGTGTCTTAGTACTGATCGTTTCCCGAAGAAGTTCGATATTCGGGTTGGTCCTGTTGATATCCTCCAGAATGGAGATGGTGAACAATGCTTCAACATCCTTATTCATTCCGTGGTAGATCTTTGCTCTGCGGACGAGCAGTTCTTCTTCGTTCGGATAATACCGAAGCGCGGTATTGCAGACGATCAGCGCATCGTCAAGTTTATCATCCCACATTTCCACATCGAGCGCCGCATAGAGAGCATCGAGATATTTCGGCCGCTCTGCAAGGACGCTCTTCAGCTCCTGCCGCGCTTCATTGCGCCGTCCGTCCCACGCATACGTCCTCGCAAGCAGGATCCTGAGGTCGACATACGACGGACTCTTTTGGATCGCTTTCTTCAGCAGCACGCGGGCAGAATCCCGCTGTCCGTTGAACGCAAGATCGCGTGCACGAAAGAAGAGCTCCTCCGTCCCCAAAGAATCGAGTGCTTTCTGCGCGGACGCAGAAAATGAAACGAGGAGAAACATCATCAGATACAGTCGAACTATCCTTATCATCGGGGCCGCCGTCATAAAAATCACCGTTTCGTGACCAAAAGTTTTTTTCTCAGATCTTTCGCATCCTGCATTCCGGGAGCACGTGCAAGGATCATGTCGAGTTCCTGCACCGCGTCCTTCGTCCTTCCGGCATCCGCCAGCATGGTCGCCTTCAGGAATCGGGCATCGATGTTCACCGGTGTCAATTCCACCGAACGGGAGACATTCTTCAGTGCCTCGGGATAATTCCCGGACCAATACTGTGTTTGAGCAAGTCCGAAATATGCATCGGAATATGCCGGTGAACGGCGGAGGATCTCCATAAAGGTCTCTGTCGCTTCTGTGTACCGGCGTTCCCATGCGAAGGTCCTTCCCATCAAAGCACGCACATCATGATAGTCCGGATTCACCGCAAGAAGTCTGCGGCATATCACACGGGATTCGGAATAGTATTTCTTGAACGCCGTATCACGGGCCAATAGGAATAATTGATCGCTGTTCAGTTTCAATCGGTCGATGCGAGCGTAGAGTGAATCGTCGTTCTCTGCAGCAATTGTTTCCGAAATGACATGTTCAGCGGGATAGATCCTGTTCTTTGTCACAGCAAAAATGCTTTGAGCGATGAAATCATTCTTTTTCACCTCGATGCTCCTCTTGATGCTGTCATTCTGGATCTCATCGATATAGAGATTTTTACTGACGCTGAACAATCGGTCGCCGGAAAGGAAATATTTCCCGTCAAGATAATCCGAGATCTCCCCTTTGAACGGCATGAATGCACGCGACCGTTCCGCTCTGAACTCCCGCGCAGTATCGACCACCGTACCGATCCAGTGTGCCTGAGCCGGAAGGTTCATCGGAAAATGTTTCCGCAGGAATCCGATGACGGTCGGCGGAATATCGGCATGGGTGGAGACGGAGCTGAATTCCTCCGTTCTATTCAGCATCGGTGAATAGATAATGAACGGCACGCGGTACCGGTCGAGTTTTGTATCCATCGGCACAGGGATCAACCGATGATCACCGGTGATCATGAAGATCGTATTGCCGTAATCACTCCGCCGTTTGTATGCCGAAATAAAATCCCGAATGGCCTCATCCGTATACAGCAGCGATGAATAGATATCTTTGAACTGGCGGTAATTGTTCCGTTCCTCTTCCGGGATCCCCATCCGTTGCAGACGTTCTTCGAAGAGTTCCCGATAATGTTCCGCATGCGGCGGTATGAACGGCTCATGCGTGGAGATGGTCATGTATACATCCAGACGCGGAGTGATATTTTTTCCGTCAATTTCCTGGAGCGACCGCTTGAACAGATCGCCGTCGGAATATCCCCAGGAGAATCCTGCTTCGTTCGGCGCGGCCTTCTCATACGGAGGGAGGAAATCCCCTTCGTCGATGATCGTATTGATCTTCTGCCGTTCCAAAAAGATATTCTGCAGATCGAAATTGATCCTGCCGCCGTAGTAGTAGGAAGTATGGTAACCGTTATCCTGCAAAAGCGTGAAGAGTGAATGATGGTCGGGCATCGACTGGCCGAGTTCCATGAATCCTTTCTCACCGAACGGCAGCGACGCCGTCAATGACGGAAGCACACCGAATGTCCTGCCGGTCGTGCTGAGGAAATTCTTCCAGTAAAGACTGTGATGCGAAAGCGAATCGATGAACGGCGTGAATCCCTCATGCGATCCTCCGGCAACGAACGCTCTCCCTAATCCTTCAACGATAATGATGACGATATTCGGTTTGGTCTTCTGCACAGTCATGAAACTCCCAAGCACATCGGGATCGGTATCTTCATGCAGGAACGGATATTCAGTTGTCAGTGCGGTATTCGATCCGGAGATATTGTTCGTGAAGTAGCGATACGATGCTGAAGTGAAGTGGAGAAGTTTGTTCTCCGCCACAGAATACTCGATATCTTTGGTAAAGTCCGCCGGCGAAGGAGAGAATATCCAATACAGCGGGATTGAAATGACAGTCAATCCATAGAATCCCTGCACAAGAAATTTCGGCGCCGGCAGCCGCCGGGCGATGGACGGCAGAGAGAAGATCAGCACAGCAATCGCGACAAAAGCAACAATGATCAGCGGGCTGATCCCGCCGGAAGAGATGATCGTTTCCTGAATATCACTCCAGGAATATCCGTACAGATCAGCGCTGAGCGGAATGTGCGTAATA
>JBMOHT010000052.1:0-22357 GCA_049317705.1 Bacteroidota bacterium
CTTCTGGTATAAATATATCGTCCACGAATAACACGAATATGCACGAAAGTGGTTGTAAAACACTTAGTGTGTTTTCCGTTTGTTCTCTTCTATGTGTTTAGGCTCTTGATCTTTTCATTTCCAATCCTCTTCAATATCACCTTGTGTTTTCATTCTTGTTCTTTTCACCTTCTTATCCGTGAATATCCGCCAAATCCGTCTGATCCCTTCCCGACTGACCTATTTATATACTGTCGGTCAGGTCCAAAGGACTCTTTCGGAGCGGGCGTGTGCTATTGCTCATCTCTAATCTCTTCATCAAACGCTTGTAAAAAGAAATGATGATTAGTCATAGCAATATTAAGTTCTGATTTTCCTTTGTGTTATTCGTGTAATTCGTGGATTGTTCTATCCGTGGATATCCGTCCAATCCGTCTGATCTCTGTCCGACTGGCCTATTTATATAAATGTCGGTCAATTCCTAAGGACTCCTTCGGAGCTGGCGAGTTCAATTGCTCATCATTATTCTCTTCATCCAACACTTGTCCTAAGAATTGATGATTGGTCATAACAATATTTAGTTATGATTTTCCTTTGTGTTATTCGTGTAATTCGTGGATTGTTCTATCCGTGAAGACCCGTCCGATCCGTGTTTTCCGTGTGCTATTGCTCATAAGTAGTCCTACTCACCCCAATTGAGTATTTCTCGCTATTCTTAATCCCCACCTTTTTGTCCACTTTGACCCATGCAAAAGGACAACGACGTGACCATTATGATCGTGGACGACAATAAAAAAATGCGTGAGGTCATTAAGGACTCTCTCAGCGAAATACCGTGCGATGTGATTGAATATTCCAACGGAAGAGATGCAGTGGAAGGATACGAGTCTTTCCGTCCCGACTGGGTGCTGATGGATGTGATGATGGAACCGATGAACGGCATTGCCGCTCTTACCGAGATACGTAAGAATCACCCCGAGGCAAAAGTGATCATGGTGACGAATTCGGTGGAAGATTCCGTGAGTGCGGCATCGTTCAAGGCGGGCGCGTTCGCGTTCGTAAAGAAAGAATCGCTGTTCCAAATACCGGAATTGATTTTAAACAAATAACACAATTATTATCCAAATAATAAGCGGAGAAAGTATGCAAAAATTGTACAACAATTGTTTCTTCATGGTTATTGTTGTTTTGATGTTGGGAACATTCTCCCATTCAGTTACTGCGCAATGGTCAACGAATCCGAAGATAAATAACGCGATCTGTACTGACAATAGCGGATCAATAAATCAAACAATAATAAGCGACGGTTTTGGTGGGGCAATTATTACGTGGCAAGGTTATTTCAGCGGGACGAGCTATGATATCTACGCACAAAAGATTAGTGCATCAGGGGTAGTGCAATGGACTGCAAATGGAGTTGCAATCTCGACTGCTGTTTATAATCAAGAATCTCCAGCAATCATCAGTGACGGTTCTGGGGGAGCAATAATAACATGGACAGATACTCGCAGTGGTACCAACTATGATATCTACGCACAAAAGATAAGTGCATCGGGAATAGTGCAATGGACAACAAACGGTATTGTGATATCGACAGCAGTGAATGGTCAACAAAACCCGACGATCGTCAGTGATGGTTCCGGGGGAGCAATTATTTCTTGGGATGATTTACGAAGTGGGAACGTTGATATCTATGCTCAGAAGATCAATGCATCGGGAATAGCGCAATGGACTGATAACGGTGTTGCCATATCGACTGCCGTTAATAATCAAGTAGGTCCTAAGATCATCGATAATGGTTCTGGAGGTGCAATTATCGCATGGAAAGATTATCGGAGCGGATCGAATTATGATATCTACGCACAAAATATCTCTGCATCTGGCGTTGTGCGATGGGTTCCCAACGGAAATGCCATCTCGACTGCCGCAAATGATCAACAACAGTTAGCAATCATCAGTGACGGTTCTGAGGGAGCCATTATTACGTGGAGTGATTATCGCAGTGGGACGGACTTGGATATCTACGCGCAGAAGGTCAATGTGTCGGGGACTGTTCAATGGACATACAATGGTGTTGCCATATTGGCTGCTGGTAGCCAAACTTATCCGACAATAATCAGTGACGGTTTTGGGGGTGCAATTATTTCATGGGAAGATTATCGAAACGTACGCGCTAATATCTATGCGCAGAAGATCAATACATCGGGAGTTGTGCAATGGATTGCAAACGGAGTTGCCATATCGAATCCAGAGAATAGTAATACAGATCAAAAAATTATTACAGATGGTTTCGGGGGAGCAATTATCTCGTGGCGTCAATTTCGCAACGGGACGAACTATGATATCTATGCACAGAAGATCAATGCCGCGGGAATAGTGCAATGGAGTACAAATGGTGTCGCTGCATCGAATGCTAATAATTCAAAACAACAAGCATCAATCGCCAGTGATGGTGTCGGTGGTGCAATTCTTTCGTGGACAGATCTGCGAAGCGTGACGCACTACGAGACCTACGCACAGCGATTGGACCGTTTTGGTAACTTATATCCCGCACCGTGGATCGACAAAGTGGGTGATATTGCGAATGATCAGGGAGGGAAACTGCGTCTTCTTTGGTCGGCATCTTCTCTTGATATTTGGGAGAATTCATCGATAAAATCCTATACAATAAAAGTTGGAGCCAAGGCGACAGGACTCCTCGGCAAGACTGAGAATGCTGCGGGGAATGGAATTTACTGGCAAACAGTCGGGTCAATCCCTGCAGATCGGTCTGAAGGATACACCACAGTCGTATCGACATATGCGGATTCAGGATTGCAGGGAAGACCATATTACTATTTTCAGGTGATCGCAAAGAATGCCGATTCAACAATTTTGTGGACTTCGAATATCGACAGCGGCTACTCCGTTGATAACATTCCTCCAGTCGGCACCGGCGGCGGAGTCATCGCTTCCAATATGTCAGGTGCGATCATGCTGAAATGGAACAAGAACAAGGTCGATC
Organism: Bacteroidota bacterium; assembly: GCA_049317705.1. GTDB lineage: Bacteria > Bacteroidota > Ignavibacteria > UBA10030 > UBA8401 > UBA8401. The sequence continues at coordinate 2,984 of JBMOHT010000052.1, forward strand.
CCGACCTGATGGGATATGTCGTGTTCAAAGGTTCAGTTCCCGGATTCACTCCGAATACTCAATCAAGAATTTCGCTGACAACAGATACGTTGTTTGTCGATACGACCTCTGCCATCGGTTCGATGAATTATTACCGCATAGCGGGTATCGACAAGCACGGCAATGTAGGAACACCCACTCCGGAACTTTCTCAACGCGCACTTGCTGTCGAACTGACATCCTTTACCGCATCCGTCTCCGGTCGTTCGGTGGTACTGCGGTGGAATACTGCAACAGAAACTGAAAATCACGGCTTTGGCGTAGAAAGGAAATATGCTAATGGAAAAGTAACGGAATGGACTGAGCTTGGCTTCATCGAAGGTGCAGGAACATCCGCCGCACCGCATGCATATTCGTTCACCGATGGTTCCCCGAGATCAGGGGAAGTGCAGTATCGTCTGAGGCAGACGGACCATAACGGTGCAATTCATTATTCCAATTCGATCGAAGTGAAGATTACGGCACCATCAGAATTCGTGCTGTATCAGAACTATCCCAATCCGTTCAATCCTTCAACAAATATCGACTTTACGGTACCGGTGAACGGCCATACTGAACTTAAGATCTATTCCACGCTGGGAACGGAGGTCTCGACATTGTTTACGGGAGATGCATCATCCGGCGAATATCACCATGTCGTGTTTGACGCCCGAAACCTCTCCAGCGGTATCTATATCGCCCGCTTAACGTACGGCGGTCAGACACTTTCAAAGAAGATCACGCTGCTCAAATAAAAATAATAATAAGGATCTATATGAAACAGATCGTTCGCTTAAGTTTCTCCCATACTATTATTTGTTTTATCACCTGCTGTGTGTTCAGCATCTCCATAAGCGGGTGCAAATCCAACACCGCGCCGAAGGAATCGGACGAAGTCATTCGGAAAACAGTCTCACTTTTACTAACGCCTGTGAATTTTCGCAATGATGTGTTGTTGACGATGACACCGGAGATACGTGGCCGTGTCAACAACCTGATGAAACAATATGAAAAGTATTCCGGAATCGTTAAATATAACGATGAATTTCTCATCCTTCCGATCTCGACAGAAGTTGTATTTGAAAATGGAAATATCCGAACAGCGCAGAGTAGATACGTTAACGGAACAGTCTCAGAGGAATTTTATAATATTGGAAATGCCGCGATGAAAGATAGTTCCAGGCGATATTATCCAAACGGTGCTTTGTACTCCCGCAGTATACATCCGCAGGATTCTACCCTTCAAATATATGAGAAGTATTCTGAAACAGGGGGGCTTACAAGCAGGAACACACCGGGGCATTTATCCACCTGGTACAGTAACGGTAATCTCGAAGCAACATATATCTTCGATGGAGATAAGGTGGCTGAACGAACGAAGTGGCATCCGAATGGAAAAATAAAAGAGATCTCATTTTGGGTGAATGATACGATGAACGGACAGTACCGTGAATGGGATTCCACAGGGCATGTTCTTCGTGATGTTGTACTTGTTATGGGAAAAGAAAAGACGGGTCATAAATAAAAGGAATGTTTTTGGAGCGTCAATGAACTCAGCAATCTTAGGGTATATACTAAACTATCGATAGGAAGTACGATGAGAACAATGGTGATATGTATTATTGCAGTAATGCTGTACGCGGGATGTGATGTCCGACCGAAACGGCCGACGAATGGCATCGTCCGGGAAAAAGGAGTGAACAAGGTCGCAAATGAACCCGAATATCCGCTGGACATCGAATTTGAATATAAGAACGGTGAAATGGTGCGGTATACTCAGCTCTTCCAAAACGGTCAAAAGAAGCTTGAAATTCTTTATTCGGATCCCTCTCTCAATCAATGGGGCTCCGAAGAATTCGAAACGAAGGAATATTTTGAATCCGGGAAAAAGAAGCTTTCCTCTCACACGATCGCAGATTCCATCATCACCAAAACTGAATACTTTGAAAATGGCCAAATTGCATTGGATTTCAACCGAACACCGGGAAGAATAGATAAAGGTATACGGTACTTTGCAGACGGTAAGAAGAAAGAAGAATTCGAATATCAGAATGAACAGCGTCACGGTGTTTGGTGTGAATGGGATTCTCTTGGAAGGCAAACCCGTGACGAAAAGTATTTGCAAGGGACTCTGGTGAAGTAGCGTAACGCGATGTTCTGGCTTGTTATGGAAACGATGGATGTTTTGTTAATAAATAATGTTCTTTTTTGGAGGAAGTATGAATGTAATTAGGTTGGTCCTGCGGTTGGCGTTGATCTTTGTTGGTTGTTCTGTCGCGTTAGTGCCGCAATCGTTGCAAACAACGTTTCCCGATGCGAACGGTTCCGTGTTCGCTGTCGTCAGTTCCGGTACGACCGTCTTCGTCGGCGGCAGTTTCACGACCATCGGCGGTATTTCCCGAAATGGATTAGCGGCGATCAATGGTGCCACCGGAGCTGTGTTGAGCTGGAATCCGAGTCCGGACCGCGACGGCGGCGGTGCGATGGTGCGCGCCCTGGCGCTTTCCTCTGACGGGAACAGCCTGTTCGTCGGCGGTCTATTCAGCACGATCGGCGGTCAGACTCGGCATCATCTTGCAAAGGTAGATATTGCCACCGGAAATGCTGATGCTTCGTGGGATCCGAATGTGAGCGGCATCGAAGGGGTGGAAAAGATGTCGGTCTCGACCGGTGATACGGTCTATTTCTACGGCAAGGATTTTACCACCATCAACGGCAGCGTCAGCCGTCCCGGCTCGATCGCCGCTGTAAAGGGGACGGGAACAGGGGAAGCAACTGCTTTCAATCCGGATGGATTCATTCCGATCACGACGCGTTACATTCAGGTCTCACCCGAAGGAAGCACACTCTATCTGGGATATAACAGCTTGAATGTTTCGTGGAGCGGGTCAACGAGGAATTATTTTGCTGCATTGAATACTTCCGACGGTTCAGTCACCGATATGAATCCGCTCTTCAATCAGGGGGTCTTCTGCTCAGCGATTGTTGGGAATACCATCTATTTCGGCGGTCAGTTCACTTCCATCAATGGAAGCACTGCCGTTCAAAAACTTGCGAAGTTCGATGCCTCCGGCGGATGGTCGAACGCTTCATTGGTGACGAATTGGAATAATACATCGGCAACCACGCCCGACGGAGATATCCGGGCCGTTTGTTTCTCAACGAACGGTGCAGAACCGCTGCTCTATATCGCAGGTGGTTTCTTCGCCATCGGCACCACAGACAGATTCAAACTCGCCGCGGTCAAAGCGTCCGATGCAACTGTCCAGGCCTGGGACCCTGCCGGCGCCGGTGTCCAAGGGGGATTGAATATGCGTATGTACATTTCTACGGTCAATCAGAAGATCTATATCGCTGATTTCATGTCATCGATCCTCGGAACTTCGCGCAGTTTCCTTGCTTCCGTGAGCGGTGGGACGGATCCGCTTCCGGTGGAATTGAGTACATTCACTGTCTCACAAAAAGAGAATTCGGCGATCTTGAAATGGTCAACAGCAACCGAAGTGAACAACCATGGTTTTGAGGTGGAGAGGAAACTAGTTTCCCGCCTCGGCGGGCAGGCAGGATTCAAGGTTCAGGGTTCAGGTACGACAGCTTCAAACTCTGCTTGGACTCGAATCGCTTTCGTTGAAGGCAATGGCAATTCTAACACTGTTCACGAGTATTCATACGCAGACCGTTCCCTTTCTGCAGGCACATATTCTTTCCGATTGAAACAGATCGACCGCGACGGGATGTTCTCGTATTCCACCGAAGCAGATGTGAAGGTCGGCAGCGTTCCGAATGTGTTCGCACTGGAACAGAATTATCCGAATCCGTTCAATCCGAGCACAAGTATTGGTTTCACGCTTCAGGAATCCGGATATACATCCCTCAGGATCTATGATGCGCTCGGCAGGGAAGTGGTGACACTCGTCAACGAGGATCTTCAAGCGGGTGTCTATCATCAAAGAACATTCGACGCAGTGCGTTTATCAAGCGGTATCTATTTCTCCAAACTGCAGAGCGGCGAGAATGTACAGATCAGGAAAATGATGCTCCTGAAATAGCTGCTGTTCGTATGTCGTGTCTGCCCATCGGTCAACCGTGTGTGGCGATGATATTGAAAAATAAAATGAAAGGAAAAGCATGAAACCGAACAGCATCATTCGAGATCTTACCCTGTTCATGTTCATCATATTCACCGCCGCATCTTCTCAAAGCGTGTATCATGTGAATGCGGCAGTTGGCAATAATTCGACCGGGACCGGTTCGGCAGCGTCACCCTACAAGACCATCACCAAAGCACTGTCCGTTTCGGCGGCGGAAGGCGATTCCATCAAGGTCGCTCCCGGAACATATAATTCGGCACTCGGAGAGACATTTCCCATCGAGATGCTCTCCGGCAGGAAACTGATCGGTTCATCCGGTCCGGGCGTTACTATTATTGATGCAGCCGGCTCAAAGAACCGCGTATTCAATTGTTTGAATAATTCCAATTCGACGATCATTCAGGGATTCACCATCACAGGAGGATATGCCATCGATACTACAAGCGGCGGCGTAACATCCAAAGGAGGAGGAATCTTCATCGGCAGCGGATCACAGCCGATCATTCAACAGAACATCATCACGAAGAATACTGCGCGGGGATACGACTTTTATCAGGCCGGTCTCGGCGCTTTGAACGGTGGAAGCTGTTATGGAGGCGGTATCTATGTTGCCGGGGCTCCGACCATAAGGAATAACGTCATCAGCTTCAATCTGGCCTACGGCGGAGGCGGTCAGGATTTCCGCGGAGGATGGAGCGGTAACGGCAGTGCCGGCGGGAATGCGGACGGCGGCGGCATCCATGCGGCGTTCGGCGGTGCTTCGGTCATCGTCAACAATACATTCTATGGAAATAAGGCAGCGGGCGGATTCGGCGGTTCATCCAATTCGTTGAACGCTGGGAATGGAGGGAATGCATCGGCAGGTGCGCTCAATGCCGGTTCCAATACGACCGTCACGAATAATATCTTCGTTAATAATGAGGCGGCCGGAGGAACGGTCGGCGGCGGCGCCAATGGTTCGAACGGAACGTCATCGGACGGTGCGTTGACAAGTTTTTCCGCCGGCAACTGTTCTTATAATCTTTACTTCAATAATACTGCCGGTACTTCACCGAACGGAAGCACGCTCGGTGCCAATGCACTCCTTACCGATCCGCTGTTCGTAAGTGCTTCAGATTATCATCTTCAGCAACTGTCCCCTGCACGGAAAGCCGGGACACCCTCCGGAGCACCCACCAAGGACCTCGACGGAACGTTACGAAGCAATCCCCCTTCGATCGGTGCATTCGAGGGGTCCGCACCAACATCAGTGCTTCGCGAAGGTGCAGCTGTTCTCACACAATTTGCTTTGATCCAGAATTATCCTAATCCATTCAACCCTGCAACAACGATCGGCTTCATCCTTCAGGCATCGGGACTCACTTCTCTTACGATCTACGATGCTATCGGCAGGGAAGTAGCAACTCTCGCAAATGAATATCTTGAAGCCGGCGTGGTTCATCAGCGGATGTTTGATGCATCACAACGTTCCGCTGGATTCTATATTGCACGTCTCCAGAGTGGTAGACAGATGACGACATTGAAGATTGTTCTGTTGAAATAAAGGAATGGTATTTATATCAAGTCTTAATAGATCCTGAGCATGGCTCAGGATTTTTTTTTGTCACAGAAATTCTCGTTTCTTCGGGAGCAAAATATTCGTACACTGGTGTATGAACTCAGTAAGAAAACAACAGCTCTTTGCAATTCGCCTCTCCCTCGTCATCGGTGTACTGATGCTCGTCGGGAAGTGGTATGCCTACATGATCACCGGGTCCGCCGCGATCCTTTCCGATGCCGCTGAATCAGTGGTGCACATCATCGCCGTTGCATTCGCCGCATACAGCATGTGGCTCAGCTATCAGCCCGCGGACGAAAGTCATCCCTACGGGCATGATAAGGTCAGTTTCTTCTCGGCAGGCATCGAAGGCGGACTCATCATTCTCGCCGCGATGTTCATTATCTATGAATCTGTCTCGAAATTGGTGTCAGGCATCGTCCTTGATAATCTTGATTCCGGAACATGGATCATCTTCGGCGCGTCGGTCATCAATCTCGGGCTCGGCGGTTTCCTCGTCTGGAGAGGGAAGAAGAGCAATTCACTCATTCTTATTGCTAACGGAAAACATGTCCTCACCGATTCCTGGACGAGTTTCGGCGTGGTATTCGGACTCCTGCTCACGCAATGGACCGGCTGGCTTCCGTTCGATCCGCTCGTCGCTATTCTTGTCGCATTGAATATCCTCTGGGAAGGGGGCAAACTGGTCCGGCAATCGGTCGGCGGTCTGATGGATGAAGCGAATCCTGAACTTGAAAAGAAGATCCACACAGTATTGAAAGAAGAGACGGCAAAGAAAGGACTGGAATATCACCAGCTCCGTTATCGCGACAGCGGAATATCCGTGTGGATGGAATTCCATCTTCTATTCCCCAAAGGGACTCTGATCGAGGATGCCCACGCACAGTCCACTGAGATTGAGACTGCGATTGCAAAAGCGATCGATCAGAAAACACACATCATCACCCATCTGGAACCGATAGAAGACCACGACATCCTCCATCCCGAAGAACTGAAACATTAGTATATACCAAAACGTGCCACGCACTTTCAAAGTGCGTGGCACGTTTTTTTTGTACCCCATCAGAAACAATGAAAGTGAACGGCACTTCACTTCTATATGACACTCTGTGTATTTAAAACAAAAACTCCCGAATAGCTTCGGGAGTTTTTGTTTTTGCGCTGTCTTAAGACTCTTCCTCTGAAGGATCAATTCCAGAGATTCAAGAACGGTTTCCATGATGCATAGCTTTCGCCGATGATCATCTTGCTGTTAGCAACATACTTTGCCAGCGGTGTAACCGAAATGCCGGGAAGTGTTCCGACGTTCACCTGTGCAACGGTGAAGCCGAACTTGCTGTTGGCAGCTTTGATGAATTCATTTGCGATAACGCCCTGACCTTTTCCGGTCGGATGTACGCCGTCAAGACTGAACAATTCGCCGGTGATGAAATCGGTCGTATATTTTGTTCCATTCACAACGATCCCGTTCGCTTTAATGTTGTTGAACACAGCGTTCACATCCACCAATGCTGCACCGTTCTTGGAAGCCGATGCTGCGATGGTTGCGTTGAATGAAGCGATGGCCGTTGCTGCAACGGTCTGTTCCGATGCATCAAGGATCAGAGCATCCGGCAGCGGATTCTGCGGATGGACACCGAACGGCTTGGTGGTGTCGATTCCTACAGGCAGTCCGGGATACTTGTTGTCTTTATACCATTTTCCGGTAACAACTCCGATGTAGCCTGCATAGGTGCTTCCCGAAAGGGTCATGAACGGTGCATTTGCTTCTGTGAACCGTGTCGAATCCATGGCCAGACCGGAATTGCCGTGTTTCTGATAGCGTGCGTATACACCGGCGGGCAGTGCTGCGGCCACTTTCGGTCCGATGGTCGTGAAATAAGGAACGGATTTCACATCGGGGATGTTGGCAAGGATCAGTTTCGCATTCGGAAGGTTTGCATGGAGTGAATCGACCGCGGCATTGTACATTGCGGTGAACATCGCTGCCGGTGTCGGTTCTGCAACACCGCTGAACGCGCTCTTTGTCGTTCCGCCGCTCGTTGCATATCCAAGAACGTCATTGTTTCCGAGCCAGAAAGATACGAGGTCCGGATTCAGTGCTTTTGTCTGTTTCAGAAGGTTTGCGCCGAATGCAGCATTGCGCAGAACGTGTCCGAAGAACGGATTTGCACGTGCTCCGCTTTTTGTGATGAAGTTGGTCGTATCAAGGTAATCATACACGATCGAACCCGGAATTCCCAGGTTGTCATACGGACGTGCAAGGGCAAGATTCGACTGTGTCCCCGGTGCCAGTCCTTCGGTAACGATCACCGGTCCGACCAGGCTCTTCAGAACGAGGCGGGACGATTTTCCGTCTGCGCCGTAGGAACCCGGATCTTCCCATGTCGGGATCTCAAATGTTCCGAGAGTAGCACCTGCTGCCTTTAATTGGGTCGCGAACTGCATCGGATAGGAGTAGACCTGAGCCGATTTATACAGACCGCCTGATTGGTATCCTGCGGTAAGACTGTTTCCGATGGAGACGTATTTCTTCACATTGGCCGACGCAACCGGTGCAACAGGATCGTCCTCTTTTTTACATCCGGCAATGACCAGCAGTGAAAGAGCGACTACCAGCGTTTTCTTAAAAAACATCATTCGTACCTCCTAGTGAATATTGTGGTTGAATTAAAATGTATATCCGAAATTGAATCCGAAAAGGTTAGCGCCGGCGGTGTAGGTGCCGTCAAACCCATTATCCGTTCCTTTTGCAACCGCCTGGTCGAATGCCAGGTTCAGGTAGGAGAGGTCCACGTTGATATTCGATGTTACTTTGTATCCAATGCCGAGATTGATACCGTTACGGTTGGCATCCGGAAGCATCGGATCGACATATTTTGATTGTACCGGTGAGTTATCGTACAGATACCCGGCACGGAACTGGAACGCATCCATCGTGTATTCGCCGCCCACACGGATGATATAAGTATTTTCATACTTCTTGTCCGCAGTGGAGTTCTTTGTAGGATCTTTCTTGAATTCGATGGTCAATTTGTCATAGCTGGACCAGCCGACGAACTGATAGTCTGCTTCGAGTTCCAGATTCTCCATCGGTTTTACGGCAACTCCGACAAATGCGGTAGCCGGCAATGTCAGACTTGCTGCAGCATCACCTTCAGGAAGGTTCAATACCGGACTGTTGTTGGTGAATTTTGCTGTTCCTGTCGCATCGAGCTTCACTGCACTGCGGTACGAAGCTCCAATGGAGACTTCCGGCATCAGTTTGTAGATCGCGCCAACGTTAAAACCGAATCCTGTTGCTGAAAGGTCGAGTTTTACGGTCGGTTCAGTCAGGAATGAGGGAACTGCAACTGAACGGTCGATCGTTACACCGCCGGTGACAATATTAGCACCGATACCGAGTGATAATTGGTCATTCACTTTGTAGGCAACCGTGGGGGTGAAGAAGAACGATTTCAGGTCGACCTTTACCGAGATGAAACGGCCGTCCCAGGTGGAGGGCCATTCTGTCCCAAGTCCATAAGGATTGTTCACACCGATTCCAACATTGATATCATCGGTGATGTGGTATGTGCCGTACACATTGATCGGGGTGAATGTCTGACTGACCATTTCTGTCTTTTTGTTATTCTTTGAAGCATCAAAGAAAGATGCCGTAGGCATGATGATCGTAGATCCGAGATAAATTGAGTTTTCCTTCTGGAATCCAAGTCCTGCAGGATTGAAGAACATTGCCGAACCATCGTACGCCCGTGCAGCCCATGCGCCGCCCTGTGCCATAGCGCGCGCGCCATGTTCGTTTAACTGAAATCCCCCTGCATATGTAGCAAATTGCACCATCATGAGTAACAGTGCGATCGTTGCAAAACGTTGGACTGTGTGTTTCAAGGTTTCCTCCATATGGATTGTGATACAATGGTGTTACTATTGTGTTTCTACCGTGTTACAATTGTGTTGCGAATATGGTAAATCGAACTATAAAAAGCAAAATAATTGTTGTAACCCTCTACAACCGAAACCGATCAGTTTTTCAACAGAGTTTTGAATGATGGGGAATGGAAACTCCAGGAATTATCGTAAAATCATTGATTTTGTAGAGTTCTCAACAATTTCCGGGAATAAAAAAGTCCGGCGGTATGGCCGGACTTCTTATCTCGATTGACAGAAGATCTCTATTTTATTGATTCCAATAATTCTTTTGCTTCCTTACGGTATTGATCGTCATCTTCATCCTGCTTGGCCAGTGCCGAGATAGAGATAAGCAATTCCTTCGCTTTGGCATCATTGTCCTCGGACAGATATGCACGCGCTGCATCCAATCTGTACAGAATGAATGAAGGGCGCAGTGCCACTGCTTTGTCATAATACTTTAAGGATTCATCCATATTCGCCCATCCAAGTCCCAGCGGCCAGCGGATCATCTTCGATTTTTCGCATAATTTTGCATGCGTCCTGCCGAATACATAATATGCCGCAGCATTATTCGGATCGAGTGAGATCGCCTTCTCGCAGTCGACCTTCACCTGCTTAACATAATCGATCGCACTCCACACACCTTTAAATAGAGCAACCCGTCCGTTGGCAATAGCACGGCGGACATAACCCATGGCATCGTTTGGTTTTGCCGTCACTGCTTTATCGGCATAGTCGAATGCTTTTTGGTAGTATTCCTCCTGCTTCTCCTTTGCCAGATGTTCACCGATATCCACATAGCATCTGCTGATACGCCAAAGAACATTATAGTCCTTCGGGTCCATTTTTTCGGCCTGCATCAGTTTATCCAGAGCTTTTTGATTCTCGAATGTGACGGTGGAATAATTGTCTGCATCGGCGACCAATTCCTGAATGGTCTGTCCATACAGAATCGATGAGAGGAAGAAAATAATTGCAAGAACAGTGTTTTTCATGAGCACTCCTTTTGTGTGAATGCCCCATAGTACGAAGCGGAATCTATTGATGCAATCACATTTTTCACGTTGGCTTTTTAGATCTTTGTTCGATTCCTCTCTCTATTATAGTGATTCCTCTGTGCCCTCTCCGGCTTAAACCGTCAGATGAAGTTTGCTTCTTGACCAATTTTACTATAGAATTGTGTGTCGATGAAAAAAGAATTGAATATCGTCATAGCCGGAGCATTTCTCTGGTGTGCAGGATTCTTCCTGGCGCCCATTATTGCGGGAACACGACCGTCCGAACTGCTCTATTCAATATATTCTGTGGTCTGCCACCAGTTCGGCAGCCGTTCATTCCATCTTTACGGTGCTTCCTTAGCAGTATGCATCCGATGTTCCTCGATTTACATCAGTTTCCTTGTGACGCTGATCGTTCTGCGGTCGTCGTACCGTCTGCGGGAAGTAAAATTCAACGGACTGCTCCTGGCGGGGATCGCAGCTCTTCCGATGGCGGTGGACGGAGTCTGTTCACTGATCGGATTGGTTCAATCGACGGATATATCAAGACTGATCACAGGGGCGATATTCGGCGCCGGAATGGCGCTTCTGCTGCATCAACCGCTTTCCGGTACAGTGCACTCATTATTCTTTAACAGAACTTCACAATATGAACTCAAAGCCTGATAAATTCATTCCCTCCCTCTATGGAGGACTTCTCATTGCTACCATTTGGTCTGTTCCGGGATTGAACTTCCTCAACTGCCTCTGCTGTGCCGGTGTTCTGATTGGGGGATTCCTCGCTGTGCTCTTGTATCAGCGCGAGCTGACGGAGGGGATGGAACCATTGACGAAAGATGACTGCGTGCAAATAGGGATCTATACCGGTGTTGTCTCGTCCGTTGCGGCTGCTCTCATCCAGTATATTACCACCGTCATGTTCGGCAATATTGCCATTGATATAATGATGAGGATCGTCGAGCGAATGCATTTGGATCTGCCGCCTGAATTCTATCCGATGGTCGAAGAGGCAAGGAATGCCGAACCTAATCTTTTCGGATCCATCCTTGGTATCTTTATCTATCTTCTTCCCGGAACACTCTTCTCATATCTCGGCGCACTGATCGGTTGGCGAGTTTTCCAGCCCAAAGAACCAGTGTAGGTCGAAGCGTCTACCCGACAGTTTTTTGGCGGGTCGCTTCGACCTACAGTTTAGACTGCCTCGCCTAATCAGACAACAATTCTTTCTTCGGATTCATCTCCGCCTTCTGTAAATTTCCGAAAAATTGGAAAGTTATGGAATTTTACCGAAGACATCGTCCTCATATCCATCTCGGACAAGCAACGTTCTTCATTACATTCCGTCTGCACAACTCTCTTCCCAATTGGATTATCCGGCAGCTTCAAGAGGATTTTGAATTGGAAAGAACGATGCGAATGAATGGTATTCAGGACGGAGAAGAATTTCATCGCCGCTATTTTGAACAGTTTGACAGATTTTTAGATGCACAAAAAGAGGGGAATCGCTGGCTGAACGAACTTTCAATAGTTTCAATTGTTGCAGACGCCATACAATATCGCAATGGCACACAATACGATCTGCTCAGTTTTTGTATCATGCCGAATCATGTTCATCTGCTTGCTGCTATCACGGATGCACACAAACCCGGCGAAAAAGTGCGATATACACATCTCACCAGCATGATGCAATCCCTCAAAAGTTATACGGCGATCGAGTGTAACAGAAGACTTGGCCGGTGGGGACAATTTTGGCAGCGCGAAAGTTATGATAGGGTGATTCGTGATCAAACGGAGCTTGAGCGGACAATTCGGTATATCGTCTACAATCCTGTTAAGGCTGGTCTGGTAAAAAATTGGCAGGAATGGAAATTTACATACTGTTGTTATGATCTGTAGGTCGAAGCGTCGCTTCGACCTACAGGGAAACTATGATTTCAAAACGATCCTGAACGTCGTTCCTTCACCGATGGCACTTTTCAGAACGCTCAATTTTCCGCGGTGGTAGGTTTCGATGATCCGTTGGGAAAGTGAGAGTCCGAGTCCCCAGCCGCGCTTTTTGGTGCTGAATCCGGGACGGAAGATATCTTTATGGTATGACGGGTCGATCCCTTTTCCCGTATCCTTTACATCGATGATCGTCTTTCCTCGTTCCTTTGTCAGTGTAAATGAGATCGAACCTTTGCCGTCCTCCATTGCATCAAGCGCATTCTTGATGAGATTTTCCACAACCCACTCGAACAATTCGCTGTTCACTTTCGCGCTGATCCCTTCACCGGCATTGATGGAAATATCCACCTTTTTGCCCATCTGCGGGATCCGTTTTTCGAAATAGACGATTGACCGTTTGATCAACTCGGTGATATTCTCATCCTTCAGGTCCGGTTTCGAGCCGATCTTCGAGAAGCGGTCCGCTACTTTGGTCAGCCGCTGTGCGTCATGCTCGAATTCCGAGACGGTCTCAAGGATCTTCGGTGATGTTTCGGACTGATGCTTCAATAATTCGATCCATCCCATCATGCTGGTCAGCGGTGTGCCCAGTTGATGAGCTGTTTCACGCGCCATTCCGACCCAAATATTGCTCTGTTCGCTCCGTTTGATATAACTGAACCCGATATAACCGACAAGAATGAAGAGTGCGGCAATGGAAAGTTCAATGAACGGCAGCCAGCGCAGTCGTGTGATCAGCTGTGATTCCCCATAGTGGACCTTCTGAAGAACAAGACTGTCCTGATATGTTACGAGGATCGGTTTGTTCTCTTCATCCATCGTCTTGATCATCTCAAAGAGGATCGTAGTGCGTTTCTGTTCGGAGAAGGTCGAATCCAGATTGATATTCTTCGAAGTGCTGATCTCGGTATCGTTGCCGTTGGTCAATATCACCGGGAAGTCGATCGCGCCGATGATCTCATCGAAGATAAAAGTGTAATCCGCACCGCTGCCGAGATTGCTGTTGGCAAGATATTCAAGCGAACGCGCATACAGTGCTGCCGTCTCGCGCTGCTTGTCCTGAAGTTCGTTAACGAGATTGTGCGTATAGATGAGGATGGGGATGATGATGCACAACGCGCTGAGCAGGAGGGCGATCTTGATCCGTCCGGATTTAGGACTTCGCGTGTTCAGTTTCATAATGTTGGAATAAAAAGGTCACGCCGAAATATCTCCGGCGTGACCGAAAGTGTGCAGCAGATCAGCGGACGATCGTCTGGTCACGCCGAGCACCGACGGAGACCAAGGAGACCTTCACACCGGAAAGCTTTTCGATCGTCTCGACATATTTCATTGTCCGCTTCGGCAGCTGTTTCCATTTCTTCGCTGCGGAGATATCCTCATTCCATCCTTTGTAGGTTTGGTAGACCGGTTCGATCGTCTCCAATGTATGGACATCGGTGGGGAATGATTTCAGCAGTTTACCGTTACTCTTATATCCGGTGCAGATCTTGATCTCGTCGAAACTGTCGAGCACATCCAGCTTCGTCAAGGCGATCTCGCTGATGCCGTTCACCATCAATGAATACTTCAAACTTACCATATCCAGCCATCCGCATCGACGAGGTCTGCCGGTGGTCGCGCCGAATTCGTGTCCGATCTTCCGAAGCGTTTCGCCGGTCGGATCATTCAGTTCGGTCGGGAATGGTCCGTTACCGACGCGGGTCGAATACGCTTTCACGATGCCGATGATCGACTTTACTGCTGTGGGAGGGATGCCGAGTCCTGTGCAGGCACCGCCGCTGGTCGGATTGGAGGAAGTGACATACGGATATGTTCCGTGGTCCACATCAAGCAGTGCGCCTTGCGCACCTTCCGCGAGGATGCGTTTGTTCTTTTTCAGTGCATCATTCAAGAATGCAGCAGTGTCGGTGATATACGGGTCGATCTTCTTATCGAATTCCTGATATTCATTCACCAGTTTATCGATATCAATCTCGGTCTTGCCGTACACTTTACTGAGGATCTGATTCTTCTCTTCGATGTTTCGTGTCAATTTTTCGCGGAGCACTTTCCTGTCCAGCAGGTCCACCACACGGATCCCGGTCCGCATGTACTTGTCAATGTATGCAGGACCGATGCCGCGGCCTGTCGTACCGATCTTCTGCGCACCCTGTTCGCGGATGGTGTCGAGCAGTTTATGGTACGGCATGATCAGATGCGCATTGTGGCTGATGAAGAGGCGGCCGTCGATCTTGATCCCGAAGGACTTGATCATCTCGATCTCTTCCATCAAAGCGGCCGGATCGATCACAACGCCGTTGCCGATGACGCATTTCACGTTCTTTTGGAATATCCCGGATGGGACCAGATGCAGTACGTATGTTTTATCGCCGATAACGACCGTATGGCCGGCATTTGCTCCGCCTTGATAGCGTGCAACGATATCGATCTTTTCGCTGAGCATGTCAACGATCTTGCCTTTGCCTTCGTCGCCCCACTGGGCGCCGACAATGATGGAAACGGACATAGAATTGGTTTCGAAGTAGTTGAAGAAAGGATGGTTTTATGATTGAGTATAGGAAGAATTGTCTCTAATCTCAAATGAGAAATCTTCCTGCAGTTCTGCGCCTTGCAACTGCCTCCAATTTTAGCTAATTTCTTTTCAGACATTATTGTATCGATCCCAAACAATGCCACTACTGAAGAAAACTTCCTCAACCATATCAGCAGTTCCAACAGGAAAATCCAAAGAGGAGGTCCTGGCCCAGCGCCGGCTTGATTCCCGCGCTGAAGATTCACGGAATATAAAGAATGCGCTGAAAGGGGATCAGGCCGCCTATCGTCTCATCCTGAAGAAATACCACGATCAGGTCTACAATCTTCTCTACCGTATGGTGCACGACAAGGATGAGGTGGAGGATCTGACACAGGAAGCATTCATCAAAGCGTTCAATTCCCTCAAAAATTTCAACGAGGAGTTTGCTTTCTCTACGTGGCTCTATAAGATCGCAACGAATAACTGCATCGATTATATCCGCAAGAAAAAATTGGCGACATTCTCCATCGACAAACCGCTCGAATCGAAGGACGGCGAATACAGTTTTGAGATCCCTGATACGACCTATACGCCGGATAAGGACCTGATCGCCGGTCAACGGACGCGGATCCTGGAAGAAGCCGTCAATGCGCTTCCTGAGAAATACCGGCAGGTGATCCTGATGCGGCACACCGAAGACAAGGATTACCAGGAGATCGCGGATGAATTGAATCTGCCTCTGGGGACCGTAAAAGCGCATATTTTCCGTGCCCGGGAGATCCTGTACAAACGATTGAAGAAGAAAATTCATAATTATTAGCCGTAACTCTTTTACCGCGCCAGCGTAACATCTTTTCAGCCCCCCCGACCAAAAAGGCTGAATTATGAAAACTACAATTCTCACATACCTTTCCGCTGTCGTTCTGATCGCCGGTGTAATTTCCGCGCAGTCCCTCCATCGCGAGGTCAAACGGACCGATGAAAAAGAGGTTCGGGTAAAGATCGAATCATCATTCGGTTCCGTGAATATTGCAAAAGGAAGTAAAGACAGGATCGTCGCAGTCTCCTATAAGAAGAAAGAGAAAAGCGATGATGCAAAGCTCGATCTTCGATACTATGTGAACCGCGGTATAGGAGATCTGAAGCTCGAAATGCATCCCGAAGGTACCGAATCCGGAGCGGACAACGGCGAGTCCGGGATCCACATCAACGCCAATATCAATTTTAAGACGGACGAATGGTATATCGAACTTGCCGAAGGACTTCCGCTCTCGATCGATGCCGATCTGGGGGCAGGAAAAAGTGATTTCGATCTTTCCGGACTGACGATCAACGATCTTTCCATCTCCACAGGTGCAAGTTCTTCACGGCTCAGTTTCGACGAAAAGAATACCGGCGAGATCAAGACGCTGAGGATTGAATCAGGTGTCAGTAAATTCGTTGCGAACAATCTGAATAATGCGAATTTCAATAAGCTGGAGTTCGACGGCGGTGTCGGATCGTATATCCTTGATTTCGGCGGTGAGTTGAAACGTAATGTGAAGGTGGATATCAACGTGGGGCTGGGTTCGCTCAATGTGATCGTTCCGAAGAATATCGGACTCCGGATCAAATATGAGGACAGCTGGCTCTCGAACTTTTCGCTGGATGACGAGGAATTCATCAGGAAGCGGAAGGGGATCTACGAATCACAGAATTATGCCGAAGCTGAGGGGAAGATGGATGTGTATATCGAATCGGGGCTCGGCAGTGTGAGGATCAAACGATCAAAATAATTTCAATCAGTTCCGGCCAGGCATAACAGCCTGGCTTTGTTTTTTTATCCTATGCCGGACAATATCGTCTTCACCGTCTTCTTTATCCTCTCCTTCCTTTCACTCTTCGTCGGGTCATTTGCGGGTTATCTGGCATACCGGAATTCGCACACGCTGGCGAACGAGATGAAGATGATCCTCTGGGCAGTGATAGCGGTCGGATGTATCGTGTTCGGCGGGCTGATCTGGGCGTGGTTCCTTATCCCGATCATCATCAATCACCTATAGGTTCGACAGACGATCGTTGATCGGAATTCCTTCCTTACTTCGCACCGTAATAGAAATACAAAGCGCCGCCCAACCCCTGCAACACTTCTTTCTTTCTGTTCACTGAAACATCGGCTCTGCGATAGGCGAGGTACGGATTAGTTTCTCCGGACATCGAGGAATAGAAATTCTCTCCGAAAGTTTTGCTGACGGATGATGTAACGGGATAATGATTGACGATCACCGAGCCTGACCCGTTCAACAGCCACAGCAGTGGAGATAGAGAAGAGATATTGTTCCCGTCGGAACGGACATCGGACAGATACACGATCTGGAACGGATGGAGCTGTGTGAAATCAGACACGGGGAAATTCACGCCGGATCTCGATGTGCTTCCGTCCGACAATGCGAACCATTCGTTCCCGTCCGGATCTGCAGAGAACAGCGACGAGATCTGAAGGATCTCACCGACCGTTGATTCAAGACGCTCTTTTGTTGCGGTCTGATTATTGTTCACCTGGATGTTACGGAAGAAACTCCGGATATCCCGCAGTTCGAATTCGAGTCCCCAACGAGTGTTGGACGTAAAGCCGAATGCAGCTACGCTGTTGATGAATTTCGGCGCTGCCGGCGGTGAGGTCAACATTGAAATATGCGGAAGATATGAAACCGCGGTCCGTTCGATCATCGGTATACCGTTGTTCGACAGCGCATGGAACGGGAACCTGTCGTGTGACAGCGGCGGGATGATGATCACTCGCTGTGTCTCTGTGCGGTCCAAGGGTTTCAGAAGATATTCATATAATTCACTCGAAAGCGCGGAGAGCGATCTGCTGTCTGCACCGACCTGTGAAACGGCCTCGCTGAATCGTTCCATTTTTGCTTCCAGGGAATAACCGAATGATGATATCCTGACCGCGGTCAGCTCCTCATTCGGCCGTAGGACAAATGCCCATGCCTGGTTATTCCCGATGAAATAATCGATCACCGCAGATGCTTCCGGCAGACCGCTGATGATCGTCTCGGGGACGCTCCGCTTTGAGGCGGTGAGGAATGAGAAGGAAGGATACTCACGGGCAAGTGTGACAGCGTCTGACTGTACTTTGCTGCGGGCATAGATGATCTGCTGCTGCAGTTTTGCGAGGTAATTCTTGTTCTTAGCCGAAGCGCCGCCTGATGCGGTATGATATGCTTCAAGGATGTTCTTCCGTAACTCAACGATGGATTGATGCAGCGATCCATAACGGCGTTCTTTCTGTTTATCAATGAAATGGATCGGCAGAGCATCGATCGTGCTGAGAATGGAAAGTGTCCGCACGGTCTGCTGATAAGCATACGCTTCAGTGTACCGTTTGTACCGCAGCAGTTCGGTGATGAGGTCCGCAGAGAACCATTCGATGGCAGAATGCGATTGTGAAGATGAATGCGGACCGATCAGTGCGGCGATCTCAGCCGAACCGGCGAAGAGGAGCGGATCCACGAAGGTATCATTGAATTTATCGAACGCTCTTTTATAGAATGTTATTGCTCCATTATCATCGCTGTTCATCTCCTTCAACTTGCCGAGTCTGTGAAGTGCCACGGCTTCGCCGAGATGGGATCCATTGCGGATGAAGATCGTCATTGCCTGTTCGTATACCTGCTCGGCACGGATCATTCCATCCCGCGGTCCTTGAACAGATGAATTTCGGGAAAGACAATCACCGATCCTGATCAGCAGGTATGATTGTGTGAGCGGATCGGCGGAAATGTTGGGTGTATTATATGCTTTAACAAACTGTTGCTGCGCTTCAGAAAATGCGAAATGATGAAAATAGAGTTCACCCAACCCGATGCGGGCACTGAGCATTGCAGCGGCATCAATGTCCGGACCATGTGATTCCGACAGTGCGATGACCTTTTCGAACTGCGATCTGGCGAATGCCCATTCTCCCGCAGCACTGAATGCTCGTCCGGCAGCAGTGAAGAATCCCGGCCGGCTGTTCGATTTAACCGAGCCGAGGAGAGCAGCACCTTCACGATAGTACTCGAATGCCTTATCCGCATCTCCGGAAGCAGCTGCGGCATGCATCCGCAACTGCAAAGCATCGATCATAGCAACGTTCTGCTGCAGTTCTTTCGCAAGGGAATACGCATTGAGTGCTGCGGATGAACTCCGTTCATAGTGATGCAGCGATGCATGCAGTTTCGCGAGGTCGAGCGCGGCGGTCATGGCGATCTGGCCGAGCCGGTATAACATTGCATTGTTATACGTTTCCGTCAACAGCGAAACAGCATCCGCGGTGTTCCCTAATTGTGAATAGATCTT
>JBMOHT010000053.1:0-22339 GCA_049317705.1 Bacteroidota bacterium
TAACAGGAAGTACATAAAAAAAGGCTGAGCAGATGCTCAGCCTTTTGTATTCATTGCCTCTGCGGATCGTTTACTTGATCAGCATCATCTTGATGTTCTTTTCAACGTTGCCAGCATTCATCTTCGCGATATATGCACCGGAAGCAACTGCTTTTCCGTTCAGATCTCGTCCGTTCCACGTGACGGTATGAGAACCTTTTGCAAATTCCTCATTGTTCGTCAGTGTTGTGATCTCTTTACCGAGCATATCGTAGATCCTGATCGATACCTTCTTGGTGAGCGGAAGGACGAAATTGATCGTTGTTGAAGGATTGAACGGATTCGGATAATTCTGATTGAGCAGATAATCATCCGGAGTGATCAGCGTCAGTTCTTTGCTGCCGACCGAACCGGCGATATCAGATTCCACAGAGCGGAAGATCCATTTCTTGGGATTGGTGATCTTCTTTGTAGAATCTACGAAGAAGCGGACGCTATCCTTGTTGTAATGGCTCCATGATACCGTTGTTGAATCCCAGATACCCTGCATCGGGAAGACAACTTCGATTTTGCCGTCGCCGTCGAAATCCACCGGATTGGTGATCTTCGAGGCAAAACTCTCATCGCGTACGCCGATGGTATCCTTTACGCCGAGTGAATCACGATAACTGATGGTTTGGAAGCTGTTGGATTCACCTTTGTAATATACTTTTCGTGTGTAATTTGCTGCTTTGGTAACGTCGCCGCTCTGATATTCAATTCCAACGAGCATGCTCGGATAGAATGAACCGATGAGCAGTTCGGGTTTACCGTTCCTGTCCAGATCGCCGATCGAAGCACGATAGGATGAGAATGTTGAACCATCGACATTCAACGAGACACCTTCAGAGATGCTGAACGAATGTGTTGAGTCGGCTTCGAGAACGTTATTCCCCGGTGAATAATTGACGACATTCAAGCTGTATCCCGCTTGCGCTCCCATGTAGGCATAATACCAGGGGAAGTAGACCTCCTGATTACCGTCCTTATCGAAATCAGCAACTGTGGTACCGAACAGAGCGACAAGGTCCTGCGTTTTTTCTTTGTTTTGATAATAGAACATCTTTGTTGTGTCGCTCAAATTGACCGGCAGTTCATATGTGTCCGGTCCGGTGACTTTGATGACCCAATAATCGCCGAAGTTATAATTGTTGCAGACGAGTTCATATTTTCCGTCGCCGTTCAGATCTGCCGGCACGATGCTGTAGGGAGATCCTCCGCCGAATCTGGTGCTCGCCTGGCGCAGTGTGCTTCCTTCGATCTCGAATGTGGAGAGACCCGGATTCTCATATTCCCAGCTGCCGACAGCGTGGATGATAAGATAATCATCATTGGCAGTGCTCGCGAGATTCTTCGGTGTGATCAGCTCCTGTTGACCGTCCTTATCGACATCCATCACTTCGAATTGTTCAACGGTCGTCTGTAAGCCGCCTTCATTCGCAACGCCGCTCAATGAACCGAAATTTCCGCCGTACGCTACGTTGGCAGGAATGAATGCAGAAGGCGTGGTTCCGAATTTGTGACTTCCCTTTACACCGTCCCATTCGAAGATCAGGAATCCGCCGGTCGATCCGCCGCGCGGGAAGATGATCTCACCAATGCCGTCACCGTCCATATCGCCGGTTCGGATCGTTCTCGGAGTTGAAGCGCTGCCGGGACCGAACGGGATACCTGCAACGGTATCCAAGCGGGGAGAGGACCAGATCCATTCAATACTGTCGTTCCCAACTGCTTGAAATGCATGCACCCGGCCTGATTTCGTGTAGTCTGTCACCAGTAATTCCGGTTTTCCATCCTGATCAAGATCATTGGTCATCCATGCACCGCGGACCCCGATATCCGTCATCCAGGCGCTGTCAGGTTTGGTCATTTTCAGCCGTGGAGTATATTTTGCGCCCAGATGTGCCTGTGAAAATGCGATCACAGTAGCTACAAGGGACAACAAAAAAAGCGTACAGAGTTTTTTCATTGATGCTCCTAAGTAAATAATAAAGAATGGAACTATTGAGTGTCGTTCACAATTTCAGAATGCTCACTTGCCCAAAAATAGTCATTCTGCTGAAGTGAATCAAGGAAACGAAAGGAATTTTCAGCGCTTTATTTGAATTGTGAAGGTTATTTGGTATTTTTGGTAAATATTTGGAAATCAGTGTCCACACAAACCATCTTTCAAAAAGCAGAACGCCTACTGGTCATTAAACCGCGTGCGATCGGCGATGTTCTCCTTTCGACACCGGTATTGAAGAATCTGAGGTCCGCATATCCCGGACTGCAGATCGATTTCCTCTGCGAAGCATTCGCTTCGGATGTTGTCAAAGGGAACCCCGCTGTCCGTGAAGTGATCACGTTCAATAAGAAGAACGATTCCACGTTGAGTGTTATCCGACAGGTTCGAAAACGAAACTATGATATAGTTATCGACCTTTTCGCCAATCCGAGAACCGCGATGATCACCCGGTGGAGCGGAGCAAAACACCGTGTCGGATTCCCGTTCCGAGGCAGAAAATATGCCTATACCGTTCTCGTTCCTCCCAGAGGGGGGGAAGTCCACAATGTCGACTTCAATCTCGATGTTCTTCGGTATTTCAATATTCCCATCACGGATAGTACTCCCGATTTCTATTTGAACGAAGCGGACCGTGTGACGGCACACAATTGGATCATCGGTCAAGGATTTTTGAATACATCGATCGTAGGTATCAATCCCAGCGGTGGATGGTACACCAAAAAATGGAACAAAGATGCTTACGCTCGTCTTGCCGACCGCATTGCAGAGCATGAGAATACCGCCGTGCTGTTCTTTTGGGGACCGGGCGAACTGCAGGATGTGGAAGAGATACGCTCAACGATGAAACACCCGAGTTCAATCATTCCCAAGACAACGCTGAAAGAAATGGGTGCGTTCCTCGACCGCTGTTCGTATCTTGTCAGCAACGATTCCGGTCCGATGCACATTGCCGCAGCACTCGGTGTGCCGACGCTCGGGATATACGGTCCCACGAATCCGCATCTGCAGGGACCGTACGGTGCGAAGAATCTCTGGGTCCGTGAAGAATCACTGGATTGTCTTGAATGTAATCTTACGGAATGTCCTATCGGCAACGTGTGTATGAACAACCTCTCATCCGAGACTGTCTATAATTCTTTCAAACAATTACTCAAAAATTCCCGTTAAGAAAATGGCCAAGAAGATCATCAAAAAGAAGAAGTCCGCAAAGAAACTCTTCATTCCGGACTGTAAGAGATTCACGGGATACAAACCGTGTTTCCCCGGTACCGCATGTTATAAAGAATGCGTTGAGCATCAGCCGATGGGGAAGAAGATCCTCATTATCAATCTTGATGCGATGGGAGCCGTTGTGCAGACGACAGCGATGCTGCCGGCCATCAAACGAAAATATCCGAACAGTCATATCTCCTGGATCACGTTGAAGAATGCCTATCGGCTTCTCGACAATAATCCTTTGCTTGATGCTGCGTATGTGTGGGAACCCGAGAGCTGGATGATCCTTCAGCAGATGGAATTCGATGTGGTCTATCAAACGGACAAGACGAAACGTTCGTGTGCATTCGGTCAGACGCTGAAGACGAAGGAACTGCTTGGTTTCGGAATGAATAAGGACGGCAAGATCATTCCGCTGAACAAGGAAGCGGAATACAGTTACATTCTCGGACTTGATGACGAACTGAAATTCCGGAAGAATCAGTTGTACGGCACGCAGATCCTTCAGGAATCGATGAAATTGAAATATCAACGTGACGAATATGTGTTCGAACTCTCATCGGAAGAGAAACAATTCTGCGAAACCTACCGCGCTGATAACGGTCTGAACAACGGTGACCTCATTGTCGGTTTCAATACAGGATGTTCCTATCTCTACGAGAACAAGAAAATGACCATCGATCAGCACGTTCAGCTGATCAATGAACTGTCCGCGCTGCCAGGGATCAAACTGGTGCTCGTTGGCGGACCTGAAGATACGGAACGGAACGCAGAACTCGTCCGGCGTGTCGGGAATAAGGTCATCAGCACTCCGACGACCGAAGGGGTACGCCGCGGTATCTGTTACGAGAATGTCTGTGATGTGGTCATTACCGGTGATTCATTCGGCATGCATGTGGCCATCGGATTGAAGAAACATGTGATCGTCTGGTTCGGATTGAGCTGCTGGAGCGAGATCGATCTGTATGACCGCGGCATCAAACTGATAGCGGAAGGTCTGTTCTGCGCACCGTGTTGGAAACGGAAGTGTCCGTACAATCTCGAGTGCATTCAGATGATCGATCTGAACAAGATCGTTGGTGAAGTGAAACGGGTGGCGGCTCTCAGGAAGTAGATACACCACGGAGGACACAGAGAGCACGGAGAATCAGGAGAGTATAATAATGGGACATGTGAAAGTATGTCCCATTATTATTTTATAGGACTATCCGCGAAGCACGCTAAGAACGCGAGTTGAAAATATTCTCATAATGTGACAGTATTCAAATATGCGAAAGAACTGTGGAAGAAATATTTCGATGTCATTTCAGTTTAAAACAAGAACGGCCGCACTGATGAGTGACGGCCGCTGATTTGAATCGAACAATGCTCTGATTACTGCTTCACACCTTTTTCTGTGAGATAGTCCGCGAATTTCTGCTTCTCATACCGATTCTCGGAGATAAAACTCAACACATGAATGAACATGCCCGCTTCTGAATATCCCGGCAGGAGCGTGATCGGCTGTCCGTCGCTTCGCATGAACAATGTTGCGGGATACCCTGTCACTCCCATCCCTTGCGCGAACTCGGCGGGGGAGATCTTCTTTCCATCATAGCTGATCGTTCCTGCTCCCTCGGCATTCAGCTTTATGATGACAAAATTCTTCTCAAGATACTCCGATACAGTCTTATCGGAATAGGTATTCGCATCCATCTTCTTGCACCAGCTGCACCAGTCCGTATAGACATCCACGAGCACTTTCTTCCCGGAAAGTTTTGACAGTTTAAGACCTTCATCGAATTTCTTCCATTGCGGTTCTTTGGCGGAGATGGAAGCTGTGAGGATGAGCAGAAAGAACAGTATCGTTTTCATGGATCCTTTACGTAATGTGAATATTGCGGTATGATGATTTTAACAATTGTTCTGTTGCATCGGTTCCCGTTCATCATTCAAGATGACTGATACCTCAACGATGACGGTTGTTGTTGCGTAAAATATTATTGATCTGTGGAACGATCTGATTCACCTGAATATCCTCCAGCGTACAGATCTTCGGATCTCCCGGACATTGAGTCTGACAGAATCCTTCTGAAGGAAGTACCTCTGATGATTTATTGCCGAGTGCACCCCAGAGTTTCGGTGAACACGCGGTGAGTGGACAAAACAGTGTGACGGTCGGGACCTTCAATGCAACGGCGATATGCATAGTTCCGGTGCTTGATGAAAAGACCACGGAAAAGAATGAACAGAGTGCTATAAATTCCCTCAAGTCCGTTCCGGAATACACGAAATGCTTCTCCGTGAACGGTTTGAATATCTTCTCAAGATGTTCGTTCGGCAGACCGATATTGATGAATAACTGATGATCCTTTTCAAGAACGCGGCATAGTTCAGCATAACGTTCAGGTGTCCAATTCGGCGCGGATTTGTTCGAACTCGGATTGATACAAATGATAGGATGCGAAAGGTCGAATGAACGGGATTCCAATATTGCACGTGCATGAATCCGTTCCTCATCCGAAACAAATAACTCCGGTGTGAGATCTTCATTCGTAACACCGATCTTCCGGCCGAGATCCATAACATAATCCGCTTCGTGGCGGAGCGGGATATATTTATTCCTGCTGACGGTCCTCGTACCGGTAAGAACCTGGTAGATCTTTCCTCCGACACCGATCCGGGTTCCGATCCCGGCAAGCAGCATCATCCAGGCGTGGCGTTCACGGGGGAGCGGCATGAGTCCTGTATCGAATTTCAGTGAACGGACCTTGGATGTGAGGGCTAAGAATCCTTTCTTTCCGGAATCCTTTCCGTTCGGATCATCGGTGATGATGACATCGATATTGGGATTGTTCTTCAACAGAGCTCCCGAAACGGGATTGACCATCACCCCGACAAACGAATCCGGGAATGATCTTTTTACTTCACGGATGAGCGGTGTGGTGAGAACAACGTCTCCCAAGCGATCTGGACGGATGATGAGGATGCGGCGCGGGGTCATTTCAGTACGGATCGATAGACGGCGAGTGTTTTTTCCGCCACCCTGTTCCAGAGAAATTCTTTTTTGATGTGCTGCTGAAGCTGAGAGGATCTCGGCGCATTCAACGCGCTGATAATTCCCTGTCGTATGGATTCGACAGAATTCGGTTCAACATATTCCGCCATTGAACCGAAATAATCCTTCGTCCCGCCGTGCGGAGTGATGACGATCTTCGCACCGGCCAGTGCTGCTTCAAGCGCGGCGATTCCCGGAGTTTCAAAAAGTGACGGGAGTGCGAAGACGCTGCTGGCGGCGTATGCTGATGCCAGCATCACGGAATCGTTATCGAGCCCTTCAATTATAAGAATGTTCTTCGACTGACGCGCTTCTTCAAGGCATTGCTTGCCTTCAGGTGTGTCGGAGACCTTACCGATGATGACAGCTGGATGGTCGATCTTTTTCAGAGCACGGATCAACTGGAGAACATTCTTGCGCGCCGGTCCGATATGACCGACATTGAGGATGAAATTCTCCAGTCCGTATTTCTTTTTGAACAACGACGGATCCCCGAACTCAAAACGAGCTTCGACTCCGTTCGGGACGACCGAGATCTTGTTCCCGGGAATACCCATTCCGAGTTCGATCAATTTTCCTTCATCAACGGTATTCGGCAGGACCGCTTTGGACCATTCGCAGATCTGCTGCGTGTAATCGTAATTCGTCCATACGCCGGACTTAAATCTTTTGAGTGTCTTTGAGATACCGAGCATCGTCCGAATATATGCGGGAGAATGCTGCGTGTAAAAGATGGACGACGCGACGAACGGTATTGAAAAATTCTTCAGAACGCTTGCCAGATGGAATGTGCCGAGATTCGCAGAAAAGAGATGGACAAGGTCGCTCGATGACCGAGAGAAATTATCCCACGGCTGGAACAGCGATACTTCAACGCCGAGTTTTTCCAGTTCAGCTTTCGTCTGCAGTATCTGTACACGCGGACCGCCGTGCAGCAGGGAAAGCGACTGATATGTAGCGAATGTAATTTTCATTCCGTTGTTTTGATCCACCAATCAAGAGCGTTTTGTATACTGTGCCGGATATCAAATGCGCGTGCCTGCATGATGTCTTCCGGGAATTCGATGTTTCGTTCAACGGCAGTGAATGGAAGTTCGTCAATTCTCGTCACTTCATTCACCGCTGTGATGGTCTCGTGACCGCCGGGAAGGATGATACGGTGACGTACATTTCCGGTGTCATTTACTGCCTCGACTGTTCCATTGTTCAATTGTACCGGACCGCAGTTCTCATCACGGTGTTTCCACCACGCTGCATAATCCGAATAGGACAGTTTTGCAATTGAGAGCGAATCAATATACTGAAAAACTTGTTCAAACACTCCGTTGTGGCCATGCGTCGGATGCTGATACAGACAGATCGGTTCATTCAATTGAAGATTCAGATCGATCAGTGAACGGAAATGCTGCACCATCTTCTCTTCATTCATACGCACGCGCCGCATCGTCCCGATACAAACGGGGTGGATTGGAAGCTGCGGGATCGGAAATGTTTTCCCGTTCAACAGTGGGAATGAAGGGAGATCATCATAGTCGTATGAGAATTCCGATGAATAAGTAAATCCGAGTTCTCTTATCGCTTCGGCATATCCTTCCTGCCAGCCGCCGGTCGGAGCAGTGATTCCTTTCGGTTCAAGGCCTTCCTGCTTCAACAAAGAGAGAGCTTTCGAAAAATTCTCTTTATTCCGTTCTTTGTCCTGAAAAAGAATATGCTCGTAACAGTGCAGTCCGATCTCCTGATCGCCGAATGTTTGGAAGAACGGCAGCCATTGTTCGTGACTCTTTACATCCAGGAACCATGTTGTGGGGACGGAATACCGTTCGCTGAGTGAGCGGATCTCTTCGACCTGTTCTTTAGTCCCTTTATCCGAATCGATGCGGAATGTAAAGATGGTCCTCTCGCTGCCGGGATAATACCATTGATGGATGAACGGCAGTGATTGCTGATGATGCATCTTCGTGAGGAGCGAGAAGATCAGTTGACGGAGAGTCCCTTTGCTTCGGAGCGAAACGACCTCATTCGGTTTCCGTTCCGATGGAGTGTAAAAATTCCTGCGGATGGTCTCATTGATGAAAAAATCGTCGATGGAGATTCCGAGAAAGTACTTTATACCATTCCCGGACTGTTCTGAAAGGACGAGATCACCATTAGAAAAATATGCTACCGATGAATAAATGTCGAGGATCCCGAAATATTCGTAATTCTCAGTGCGTCGGGGAGGCAGGGAGCGGATGTCTCTGCGTTCTTTGATATAACTGCGAATATCATCGTCCGCTTTTGTCGTATAAAGGACCACACCGCTGTGATCCATGAACTCATCGATCTTCGTTCGCATAGCCGGTTCGATCCGGCTGTTCACAATAAGAACTGAATATTCGGAATCGAACTCTTCATGGATAGATATGGACTTCGATGCGATGCCGATCTGACGGAGAATGGATTCCCATGCTGCATCAGCGGCAGTCAATCCCACTTGTATTTTTACTGAACTATTTCGCATGGGTGAGGGAATGGATCACTTCCAATAATTGTGTTTCGCGTTGTTGTTTTGTGAAGAGAGTCATGATACGCTCACGTGCTGTGTTGCCATCCGTTCTGCTCAGAGCATGGATGATCGCTGTTCTGGCTTGTTCCGTCTCACCGAATGGTATCACCGAACCGGTGCTGCCGATAGCATTCGCGATTCCGCCGGCATTGGTGCCGACAGGTGAACATCCACAGAGCATCGCTTCACACAATGTGTTGGGGAGTCCTTCTCGCCGCGACGGTTGAAAATAGACTGCTGCTGAACGATAGTAATTCAATAATTCTTCCTGCGGAACCGATTCCCTGGCTGTGATATTCGATGGAAGAGAGAATAGAGCAGCGATCTCGTTGCGGATACCGATCAATCGAAATTGCTGTTCGGGCATTGAACGAGCGACATCGGCAAGGAAATCGATCCCTTTCACTTTTGCCCGCGTGACGGTATCGCAGTGTGCCACGGTCAACACGACCGGTTCTTTGGTCCCGGCCGGTTTCCATCGTTCTGGATCATATCCGGTCGGAATGACGCGGATATTCTTTCCGTCATATGCTGCGAGTCGCATGGCATCCTGTTTCAGTGATTCGTCCACGGCGAGGATAACATCCGCATGGACGATCCCGTAACGGACGATCTTGGCTTTCCACCAGCTGTTCCAGATGCCGTAATTCAGTTCCGGTATGTTAGCAACATCAACACCGCCGAGTACGATCACCGAACGAGCGCCGAGGAATTTGGCTTTCATGACAAGAATGGAAGAATAGACAGACGCGAACCAGGAGAAAGTAACGTCAGCACGAAATAGTGCAGGGATCCAACGGAAAAAAGTTGACGGACCGGAAGAGATCACCGGTGTAACGGAAAAATGTTTTTGCAGGAAAGTAATATCCTCCCGAATGAACGGGGTGGAGAATGTTGCGGTGAAGAGTATGTTCGCTTGTTTGTTCACGAAGGAACAGATCAGAGTTGGAACGTCAGCGAGAACGTATGGTTAGGATCGAATGCACCGGTCATTGGGGCGAACGCATAATCCACCCGGATGATGCCGTACTGAACTCCCGCACCGGCGGAAAATGATCGTGTCTCATAGCCGGTCTGATATCCGGCTCGCAGCATTAGCATGGAATTATACACGATCTCAGCTCCGGCATGAAGATGAGTGTTGGAGTCATCGACCGTTTTTACTATGTCTGCAGCACCGATAAATCCGAATGATTCAGCGAGCGCGCTCTTATATGATGCACCCAATCGCACAGTCGTCGGCAGGACGGATTTCTCGCTGCGAAGGACACTCATGGAGCCGACATTCACTATGCTGAGTCCCGCATTGATCTCGTTGTTCACTTTGTAGAGGAGTCCTGCATCAAAACCGTATCCGCTCGCTTCATCGATGTAGATCTTTTCGTAGAGAAGTTTTCCGCTGAGGCCGAAGGCGAGATCATCGGTCAGCGAAAGCGCCGCACCGAGTCCTATCGCGCCGTTACGTGCGCTGAATGTTCCTTCGGCATCGCCGGGACGAAGACGTACTTCAATGTTATTGATGGAAGTTGTATAAGCGGAGAATCCGAACGTGAGTGTTCCGCCCGGAAGTGTTGCACCGAGGTAATCGTTTGATGTTTCAGCGAAACCTTGTCGATGGCTTACGGCAACCTGTCTTCGGTCAGAAAATCGGATGGATGCCGGATTATAGAAGAATGTGGAATGATCATCTGTTACGGCAACGGATGCTTCGCCCATAGCGGTGGAACGGGCATCAGAACCGGTCTTCAGGAACGGCAGACCTGTTTTCACATTTTGCGCATACAGGGAGGAACTCAATAAAAAAAGAATCAGATAGGATATTCTCGCCAAGCTCCAATGGGGCAGGTCGCTGAGACGCAAAGAATTAACATATTCAGATGTATTGCGCCTTAGCGTCTTTGCGAGAGACAATGAACAAAAATTGTCTGAAGTTTTGTAAGCAAAAGAACGAAGTGTGCTGATTATCTTCATCATAGAATGACCGAAAGCGAAATGACATGGATCGTGAACAGACCGTACGGTTCCAGAATATACGCATAATTTAGCGAGGGCTTCCAGTCCGTATAATCGGTCCGAAGAGTGAATCCGAACGAAGGATGTGCCTGGTCCGGTGTTTTCAGATCCCATCCGTCGATGCCGGCTCGGAGTGTGAGCATATCGATGGGTGTGATCTCTCCGCCGATTCTGACGATGGACGTCTGGCGGTTGTTCTTTTCGAATTCGGCGGAGAGCAATCCGCCGAGTTCCGAGAACTGGTAAGAAAGTCCGATCGTCTGCCGTGTGGGAAATTTATTCATCGTTGAATTGCCGTACTGTCCGTACAGTTCGGAAGTATCCCAGCGGTAATGTGCGTTCAGATCCTTGATGGTCGCCGCGACCGTCAAATGGTCCGAAAGCGGAAGAAGCGCACCGACATCGAGTCCGACAGTTGTGGAAGAAAGTTTATTGAACAGGGAGAAATAATAGAGCTTCGTCGTGAGCCCGATGGTCAATTTCCGAACGCGCATTGCGAATGAGAGGAAAAATTCATTCTCAGAGACGGAATAGGTCTCGGTCTTGAATCCGTCATTGTCCCGTCCGTCAATATTCGAGACACCCGAATTCAGGATCCCGAACGCGATACCGGCATTGGTATCGAGCGGCATGGAGTAGAAGATGGAGTTGAGGCTCCTGTCCAGAGACAACGCACTGTAGGAGATCGATGCGTGCTGCTGTTTCAACTGAGCGACCACAGCGGGATTATAGAATCCGGAGTTCTCGCCGGTGCGGACCGCGGTCATTGCATTTCCCATACCCATGCCTCGGCCGCCGAAGCCCATGCGTGAGAATGCCCCGGGAGTTGCAGCCATTTGTCCGTACGACAATGTGTTCATCGCGAGCAGAACGAACATAACGATTTGGAGTCTATTGTATGGCAAGGATTTTCCCCCAATGTGGTTCATCGTTATCGACGACGATCTGATAGAAATATACACCGTTCGAGATCTGATTTCCGTTATCATCTTTTCCATCCCACAGTTCATCATGTTCTCTGCCGGGAACGCGCGGTGCATTCCGGATCACAGTCCGGACGAGGTTCATTCCGAAATCGAACACCCTGATGGTCACATTCGCCGTGCTCGGTTTCCCGGTTGCGTAATGGAGACGGACAACTTCGTCATCCGGAGCGAAAGGATTCGGGTAGGAATATGTTTCGGTAACGGAAGGAAGCGGACGCGATGCATGAAGTATCGTCCAGCTGCTTCCGAATGGAGTGGAGATATTGTCGATGGTTCGCACCAGTCCGTCTGCACCGCCGAGCCAGACCGTATCGCCGTACGATGCAGCTCCGAAGAATTTGGTCTGGGAATACCGCTGACGGTTCGTTTTATCGTAGATCGTGCCGGTCTGGATCCACGACTGACCGAGGTCGCCTGAGCGGAAGATGCCGTTATCGGTCGGCACATATACTACATCATTCTTGAATCCGAAATTATGCGCGAATTCGCCAAGCAGCGTCTGCTTCCAGGAAAGTCCGCCGTCCTCAGAGAATGAGACACCACGCTTTTCTGTGTTATCAGTGGCGTTGATGGTCGCAGCCCAGATGATACTTTTGGTATTCGTTCTCTGCTGACCGATCGCAACAACGAAATTTCCGGAGATAGGATTGGTCTGCGTCTGTTTGCTGAAATGGAGCCACGACTTTCCGCGGTTCGTCGTTTTGTTCAGTCCTGCAGCGGACCCGATCCAGATCGTAGAATCATTCTCTGCAAAGACCGAGAATGCACGATGGTTCAAATTATTCTGAAGTCCCAATGCTCCGCCGGACGGGGAGAGATCGAAGTTGAGAGAATCATTCGGTCCGATCGATGTCAGATTATCGGGAGGAAGGATGACCCGCTGCCATGTCTTTCCTGTATCGGTCGAAACGCGTGCCATCCCGGCGAAGGAACAGATATAGACGGCATTTCCGGCGATAGCGATATCATACGTGATGTTGTTCACCGCTGTGGTGATCCCGAGAGCACGGATGGTGCTCTTCGAATTCCAGAATAATGTATCGACATTGTTCGCATCCAGCGGCTGTGCGATCACTTTCCATGACTCGCCGCCGTTGGAGGAATACCTGAGACCGCTTCCCTCGGGGAGCGATTGACCGTCCTTGTCCACTGTATGCGCAGTAGCTGCCCATACATCCTTACCGCGGAATGCGACAGCGGAAATATCTTCCGTTCCGAATGCCGGTGTGTTGTAATAATTCGTCCACGATCTTCCGCCGTCGGTTGATCTGCTCAAACCTTTTCCGGTACCAAGCCAGATCGTGTCATGCGAAACGACAACATCGGTGATGCTGTTCCCGGCCTGCAGCGGTGAACCGGCAGAGGATTGCGTCATCTCAAACGTCCGTGCATACAATGAACGCTTCTGTGCCTGAACGGTACCGATGGCCAACAGGAATATCAAAATAGAAAGGAGATATCTCATTGGATCACCATCCTTTTTATCACCGCGTTAGAGATCGCGCCGGATTGATCGCGGGCGGTAAAGATGAAATCGCGGTACGTATTCTTTTGCGTTGTACTGAACATCGGGATGACGATGGAATAGACGCCGTCATTGGCGACACTGTCGCCGCTGGGAATATTGAATTGCGGAAGTGTCGAGGTTCCTCCGTCATCCGAAAGATAGAATGTTCCTGCAACGGAAGAATCAGGGCGCTGTGATGTCAGAATGACCGATGTAATATCGCTCAATCCTTGCTGATCGGAAACGCTGATGGACATATACACGAGATTCACCGAATCGGCAGTTGACGGCACACGGACGGAATCTGGCGCATACAGATTCGCGAGTGACGGAGCATTATTGGTGGAGAGCGTGATCTTCAGCGGAAGATTGAAGATGTTGCTGGAGAATCCGCTGCGATCGATGGTGGTGAATTGAATGCTGTAGGTTCCAATCACCTCTTTGGGGAGATGAAGAACGATCTGAGAATTATACTGTCCGTCACCTGCGGTGGCATCGGGTTGGATGCCGTTGTCGCTCAGCGACCCGGAGGCGAATACTTTTCCCGCCGGTGTGAAGATCTTGTATGAAACGGAGGCGATATCGGTCAATCCGTTGTCATCGGCTGCATTCACATAGCCCAGCAGTGTCACATCCACATTCGAACCGGAGGAGGCAGCTTTCCCGAAATCGACCGTCGTCGGCGCAATGCTGGCCTCAACGATGGTCGGGGGGATCTGAGAATCGATCACGTCCGAGCTTTGAGGGATATCGCATCCCGAAACAGCGGCGATGATGAAGAGAAGGATATAAGGGTATGTTCGGGTCATATCAAAAAAAAACCGAGGCTTTATCCTCGGTTAGAATAAAGCAGTCTGTGATTAAAAAGTGTCCGATACAGGGGACGCTGTGAAGCATGGATGGAGCAAATGACTGTATCGAATTTTTCTATCGCAGGCCGCTCTTGTAATTGATTGATGTATTGGGATAATGATAAGAAAAAATGCATGCAGAGTCAACTAGTTCATCAATTCACTCAATGGGGTCGGCATAAAACTGACGATGAAAATGAACAGCGTGAAGTAGCCAATGAGTTTTCTGCGTGTATCAATCGGAGTTTCATCTTCGATCTCCGGATGACTCAGTTTTCCTCTATTCAATACGAACATGATGAGAGGCCAGAGCAGCCAGCTGACGGAGCCGAAATTGATATCGATGCCGAATTCGTTGAGCAGGGGAAGAGTGCCGAAAATTGTGAATGTGACCAGCGCAACGAAGGTCACGGCTTGACTCCGTTTCCCGAACATCGCGTACGAGATATGGCCGCCGTCTGACTGACCGATAGGGATCAGATTCAGAGCTGTGACGAACAGACCGAACCATCCAG
Organism: Bacteroidota bacterium; assembly: GCA_049317705.1. GTDB lineage: Bacteria > Bacteroidota > Ignavibacteria > UBA10030 > UBA8401 > UBA8401. The sequence continues at coordinate 14,696 of JBMOHT010000053.1, forward strand.
CGCAGAGGAACGGATAGTGATACATCTCGCTCATTGGCGGAATGAATTCATTCGCGCCGTCCGGGATCAAGAGACTCATAGCTTCATACAACAGCGATGAACCGAACGTCAGCGCAGCACCTTCGGACGGTTTTGTGAAATAATCGGGATGGATGGTGAGGATATACTCTTTCGGCGGCAAGTGAGAGAATCCGTAAAACAGGACGATCAACGTTGCAATAAAACCTGCAATTGGTCCATATGCTCCGATATCGAACAATACTTTCCTGGTCGGAATATACGATTTCGTTCTGATCACTGCACCCATCGTACCGAACGGATTCAGGAACGGAGGGAACGGAATATAGAACGGCAGCGAAGCATCAACTCCATGATACCGTGCTGCGAAATAATGGCCGAACTCATGGCAAGTAAGAATGAACAGGATAGCGAGCGCATACGGAAGGCCGTGCATCAGATTCGTCAGTTCATACGGATCGACATTCGCCCAAGCAACGCCGGCGACCATGGTCGTGAAGAGAGTGGCGATGAATAGTGTTACATGGAACAGTATTTTTCCAAAGGTCATAATTAAAAGTCGATGTTGAATCCAACGCCGGAGAATGTATCACGGTGGTCATGATATTCGCCGTGAATACTGTTCCCTGCATGATAAATGAAAAAGAGTTTTGTCCCTCGTCCGTTCCATGAACCGAGCTTAACACCCGCCTGGAATTCATGACGCGGCAAGAGTCCCGTCACCGTAAACTGATATGCGGCGTATCCATCCAGAATGCTCATGAGCGGTTGATGATATTCACCGCCGAGATACGCATTGAATTTTGAAAGCGATGTGGGATCGACATGCCAAAGATAGACCAATCCAAGATATGCGCGCAGTGAAATGACCGGTTCATAAGCGACCGTCAAGTCGAAGAATTCACGGCTGTAGACCCGAGGATTCATTCCGTCCTTCCACATTCCGGCAGTTCCATTGTAATGACCATCGGCAAAATGGGCACTGATGTGACTCAGACGGAGACGTGAGGAGAGGACGCCGCTTTCCAGTGAATCGACATAATTCGCATTGAACCCGAACAGATAATCGACCGCATTCACCGGAAAATGGAAATTCTTCTCACCGCTCAATTGTGTATAGGTGAAGAAATCTGAACCGATGGTCAGCCGCTGCTTTGGTGATTCATAATTGTATTGGAGTAGATCGATGGAATTTCCGATGTCCAGCCGCAGGCGGTTATTATTGGAATGCCAGATGAGTCCTACGCGCGGTTCGAATGTATTCGCAGTGAGCGGTCTGAACAACAGAGGATCGGATGTGAAGGAGAATCCTTTGTCTGCTGCGAACATTGTTGCTGTCAATGTGAGACATACGGTCAGGAGAATAAAAAGATTTTTCATTTCGGTTGGATCCAGATCGGGTTTGTATAACAGAATCCGTCACGGTCAAGTCCGTGAGCGTTGGTTGTTGTTGCTTCGGCTCTAATATACGAAAAGATTTCCGCTTCATGCCAATCGCTGATGCGGTGGATGGAATACGGATCGCTGAAGTCGGTGATCTCAAAGAGTCGCCGTTCATTCTTTCCGACCGCGCCGAAATAAATAGTAATGGAACGGAACGCGCCGAACTCATCAGTGCTTTTTCCCCGGAGTTTTACGACGAACTTCTTGCCGCTTACCGTATCACCGACTGCACCGATATCGGGAGCATCGGTCTCGACGGCGATCGTGAGCATCGGTCCGTTCGTGACGACAACGCGACCGTTTCCCATCGCTTCAATGATCGATGCTTCATCGATGGACGACGTCAGTACGGCACTCTTCATCTGTCCGAAGATCTGAGTCTCTTTCTCACGGAACGTGAGCATCGGAATGCTGATCTGAACGAACCGGTTGAAATTCCCGTGTGCATCATTTCCCGCAAGCAGGAATTTCCGTTCACCCCGTTTCAGCATCCATTTCCAGATGTCCATCCCGCGCCGGAATCCGTCCGATATCTCGCCGTTGAGTATCTGTATGCCGGCGAGTTGTTTCTCGGTCATATCATTCACGTTCCATTCATCGCGGCGGAGCAGAAGACGTTGAAGATACGGCACCTCTTCCGTTGGATGTGATGCGAACGCGACAACATTCTTTTCCTTTTGTGAAAGGATCTCCTGAATTGTGAACTCGCTTTTCGTCCTGAACCATTTTTCGCCGCCATCCCCTGAACCGTGGAAGAAGCGCCTATTTCCATAGAGCAAAAAATGGACGTTATTGTTGTCGGAATTCGTGCACGAAACTTCCTCACCGCGGAGCACAGCAAAGTCGTGTTCCCGCAAATTGACACTGTCGATCTCCGCCTGGAGTGTTTTCCACTTCGGCAGTTCCGGATCATTCAGCAGATAATTATCCGTGCGGTCGTCAAGATCATAGGAATGGTCGGTCACACCGAAGAAGGAAATTCCCATTGCCCTGCAAAGATGCGGTGCAGCGGTTATTGGTGACCCGAATTCAACCTGATCCTCGGTATAAGTGGAATGCGTATGAGCATCTCCATAGATCCAACCTTCCACGACGGGGAGCTTCGTCTTCGAACGGTAGAATTTCAATGGAGTTTTGGAGGTGAACCGGTGATTGTTGTTCCGGATGACCTTTGTCTTTCCATTGTGAATGATCGTGATCTCCGCTTCCATCGTCATATGTCCGAACAGCGATGCGAACTTCCCGGTGAACTGGAAATCGATGATCTTATAATAATAATGTGAGAGAATGGTCAAGCCGGGAAAGAATTCCACCGTTTGTGTGTGCACTTTACCCGCGTTATGATAGAGGGTCAAACGGATCGATTTCAACTCAACGGGATATTTGTCCGCATCTTTGATAAGCACCATCACGGGATACGCTTTGTCGGGATCGAGCCGGTGCGGTGCATCGGCGATGATCTCCGGTTCGGACTTCTTATAGAGACTGAAGAAGTATTTGAACCGGTAATGCGTCTCAGCGTATGAAAGGAAGAGAGGGAAGAACATCGTTATAATAGAGATATCAAATGATCGATCCGCTGCTTCAATACGGCATGATCATTCACCTGTTGTGAGAATCCTGAATATGAATTGAACTGTGCTACTGCGCGGTTCAACGAAAATACATCCTGTTGTTCGGAATAACAGATCTTCTGCTGCTTCAGCCGCTCCGCCAGATATTCCTGCTCCGTTTGCTGCGGTGTGGGAACGAAGATCGCATTTGCTCCGAGGAATGACAGGTCCATCACCGTGCTGTATCCCGGACGACTAATGATGATGTGCGACGCAGCGATCGCTTCAGAGAGTTCGTCCGCCGTCAATGCGCTGACGAGCGTGAGCGTTTCGGACAATTTCATTTTCAGCATCCTCTCAGGAGTTCCGCGCACGACCAGCGCCCGCATCGTCGTCTGTTTCAGCTGATCGGTGATCAATTTCTCAAAGATGGTCCGCTGCGGTTCAGGACCGGAGATGATGACGAGGATGTCGAGTTCTTTCTTGAACGATGTGATCTTCTTCAGCCGAGAGAGCGGACCGATGAAGAATGAATTCTTCGGCAGAAGGGAGTCATGCGATAGTTCACCGCTCAACCGGTCCGCTGCCGGGAAATCCGGTATCCACACTTCGCCGAATCTCTTGATCAATCGTCCGTTCGCTGCATCAACGATCCATTGTCCCCACCGGAGATATTTCGAGAGCAATATCCTGAGTTGATGCACAATATAGATGGATGGGACGCTGATAGAATAGACGCCCCATCGGTTATCGGATATGACCGCATCGATGTGATGCTCCGTTACCATAGATTCGAGCATCGCATGTTCCTGCGCAATGCCGCGGAAAAGTTTCGGCAGCTGCCGGAACATCGTCCACGCCATATTCGCATTCACAGGATAGTCGATGGTATAGCCGGGGAAACGGATATGTTCAAGGTCCGGGAATTCTTTCTTCAGTAATTCTGCGGGACGATTATCGGCGGCGATGACAACGTCGATTCCTTTTGCAAGGAGCTCATTGATAATGGGGATGCATCGGGTCGCATGCCCGAGTCCCCAGTCTAACGGTGCTATCAAGATGCGCTTCGCACTCATCGGATCGCTCCAAATTCAAATCCGAGTGCGCGTATCTTCGGGATGACATCGTTCAGGAGATCGGCGATTTTATTCTCCGTCAAATCATTATCATGGAAGACCAGGATAGAACCGTGTGCAAGATCTTTGATCGCAATATCCGTCACTTTTTTATTCGACAACGAACTGAAATCACCGGTCAAACAACTCCACATCACAAGAACATAACCCAGTTCCTTTGCAGCAGCGATCGTATTCCATGAAAAGAAACCGAACGGCGGTCTGAATAACCTCGGCTTTGACGTGAGGAATGGAGCGAGAAGATGTTCGGTCCTTTGGATCTCTTCTTTCGTCCGTTCCTTACTGAAGGCGAGCGAGCGTGAATGATTGAATGCGTGAATTCCGATGGAATGTCCTTCTGTAATGATCCGCTGAACGATCGGTTCCCGTCCCGCAATATTCTTTCCGGAGAGGAAAAATGTTGCGCGGATACCGTGTTCTTTCAAAACATCAAGCACTGCGGGGGTCGCAGTCGTGTGCGGACCGTCGTCGAATGTGAGAAAAACTTTCCTGCCGGGCATGGACCAGAGAAGTCCGGGAAATAACCGCTTATGCAGGAATCCGGTATGATGGATCATGCGGACTCCTTCTTCATGGAACGGTCCTTCCACTCGAACGAAAAGAAATAACCGCCGATGGTTGCCAGAAGGACGAACGGTATATGAATGATCGCGGTCGGAATGAAATACTTCATTGCTTCGGTCGTCTTCGTTATCCGTGCGAACCGCTGCATGATGATATAATCAAATAGGATGTTCAGTGATATGATGATCCAGGGGAGGATGTTCCATTCGATCAGCGTCAGCGGCAACGTGAGTGCAAGCCCGACGAACATCATGAATGTGCAGATCATAAAGAACATCATATGTGCCGGATAATACGCGGTCTGTCCGACCCAGCGCATGCGTTGGTGGAGCACTTCCTTCCACGTATCGACCGGTTGCGTGGAGATGGTCGCATCAGCACCGAAGGCGAATCGTGCTTTCCAATTTCCGTTCGCCGTTAATTTCTGTGCGAGCAGTGAATCATCCCCGGTGTTGATATGTGTGAGTGTGTCGAATCCGCCTGTCTCATCGAACGCCTGAATACGGAATGCCATATTGCTGCCGTTGCTCACCAGAACTCGTCCGTTGCCGATCGCTCCCGCAGCAATGGCAGTGTATGATATGAAGTCAAGGAACTGAATTCCCCAGAAGAGCGGGGAGAGTCCCGGCTTCTTTTCGTAGACCGTTACTCCGGTGACCACGCCGACATGTTCTTCGAAATAGGAATTGATGGAGGAGATCCACCGTCCCGGCGCGATGCAGTCGGCATCCGTCGTGACAATGATGTCGCTGATGGAATGCTGGATACCCTGACTCATCGCTCTGATCTTCGGTGAGCGGATGGACGATGAGATATCGGAACTTAATAACGAAAGAGGGAACACTGATGTTGCTGCGATCCTGTGAACGATCTCCGCCGTGGCATCCGTGGATTGATCATCCACCACAATGATCGTCAGTTTATTCTTCGGATAATCCTGCCTCATCAGCGATGTGAGGCACCGTTCGATATTCTGAGCTTCGTTGCGGGCCGGAATGATGACGGTGACGGAATGGATGTGCGCATTCGATCCGATCTTGAGATTTGCCAATCCCCGAAAGAAAAAGAATATCCAATACTCATACACGAAAATAAACGCGATGAGCAGATAGGAAGTATATTCGATGAATGAATGGATCATTTCCGCTTTAACCTCGTCACCATTACTGCACCGATCGCAGCAGGGATCAACACATTGGCGAAGGACATGACGATGGACGCATTGAATGCGATGGCCGCAGAATATCCTGCGTTCTTATAAAAGAAGACCGCCACGCTTTCCCGTATGCCGAGGTCCCCGAAGGAGATCGGCAGAATGATCGTCTTCACCAAAAAGACCGACGCGCAGCAGATCAATGCATCGGAGAACGATACGGAACCGAATGCCATAGAAAGGAAATAATACTCCACCAATATCATGAGATAAATTGTCGCCGTAAAACCGAAGAGTGCTGCGCCTTGTGGATTATGGAATTCCTTTTCGATCACCTGGATCACTTCATAATACCGGTGCACGCGAACTTTTTTCGGAAGCATTTGAAGGAGTAATTTCATTTTTTCAGGGAGAAAACAGAATCCGGTGCAGAGAAAAATGACAATCGCCACGATCATCTGATACCACGGATTCCAGTATTCCGAAAGATGTTCTGCAGTGAACATCGCCAAACCAAGTCCGCCGATAATGAGTGTCAGTGCAGTCCAATAAAGCTTATCGATCAGTGAGATGCCGATGATATGTGACTTGTTTACATTCGGATGGCTCGCGATCCTTCCAGCAAATTCACCGACCTGAGCGGGAGTAAAGAATCCTGCCATGAATCCGACAAAATGCGATGTTATGACCTCTGAATTGGATATTTCCTTATCGGCAAGACGAAGAAGGAACCTCCATCGAAAAAAATGTACGACCAATTGCGCCGCTGCAAATCCGATCCCGATCGTGAGGAACAATGCATTTGCATTCAGGAAGGAATCATAGACTGCCGTGAAGTCTATATAATAGATGAGACCTGCCAAAAGACCAATTGAAATGACGATCTTGAGAACAGTTGCTGTTACAGGATGAGTGAAGAACGCTTTCATTTGTTTCCGCTCCCTTTCCAGTCGAATGTCCTGAAAAATCCTAAAGGAGCGATCAAAAATGAATAGAGAACGATAAGGATCTCATCCGCTGCAAACTCCGGTAACGAGAACTCTTCGCCGAACACGGAACGGCCGTGTGCTACGAAGGCACCGTCGATATTGAATTTTGCCATCAACGCGAGGAGTCCATAAAAAGGAGAGATGATAAAAGCGATAACGATCAAAAGATGGAAAAGATGGATGATCCCGTATCCTGTTTGAATCGAAAGAGGATAATAGGAACTTGCTGATACGTGACGGGTTCTCTGGTTGACAAATTGACGGAATGAATCGGGAGGGAGGGTACGTACATAACTTTCGGGCGAGACCATATAGCGGATCTTCCACTTCGTTTCTCTCTGCACGACCTGAAGGAAGAGATCGTCATCACCGCTGATGCTTTGCTTGATCTATTCGAATCCGCCGACCTCGTTATAAACGGACCGTCGGTACGCAAAATTCCTCCCGGTACACATGTATGCATGATCCAGTTCCACGGCACCTGCGGCGAATAACGAATTCTTATTCTCTTCGTAGCGGAGGAAAGATGATGTGTTTTCTTTTCCGTAAGGACTGTATCCAGCAACGACACCGATATTTTCTGTGAATGCTTCGGAGATCGATCTCAGCCATCCTTTCCCTGCGACACAATCAGCATCGGTGAAGACGAGGATGTCATTCTTCGCTTCAGTGATGCCTGTCCTTAGCGCATTCTTCTTATTCGGCATATCCGTGGTGTTTGCTTCGATCGTCAGTAACCGAATATTTGCAGATCCCTTTTGGAACGTTTCCACAATAGCAGCAGACGA
>JBMOHT010000054.1:0-22075 GCA_049317705.1 Bacteroidota bacterium
AAAGATACTTCGGCCCCTCCGAATATTTCTCCAGAAATTCATCGAACCGTTCAAAATACCGCCGATGCAGCATGGCAGGATCGAATTGTTCCCGGCGCACCTGCGATTCTTCTTTTAAGAACTGTACCTCGGATTCATATTCTTCCTGCAACGCCGTAAGGACGCTTGCCGGGAGCGAGCCGAACAAGCGAAACGTAATAAAGAAAATAGAATCCTTCGGTTGTATATGAGGAAGCGTTCTGCGAAAAAATATTCGTTCGTCATCGGTCATTCCGGAAAATACATATCGTATTGCTAAGAAGATCTCTCCTTCCTCAACGGTCAATTCTTTTATAGATGTTCTTGCCGATTGTGGATATATTGTGGAAGAAATATCCCCCGAACATGAATTGATCGATCGTTAATCATCTTTAATCATTCTCCCAATGAACCACATGCCTTTTATCATTCTGCTTATAACCGCGTTTATTGCCTGCGATTCGGAACCCGCGATCGCACCGGCGGCAGCGAACCAGACATCCTACGAATTCTGGCTCTCCAATGCGGACCAGTCTTCCAAATTCCAGAAACAAGCCACATCGCAGCCGATCTCAACCACCGGTTCCGTTTCTGTGATCGAAGTGAACAGCGCAAATACATTCCAGTCCATCGATGGATTCGGCGCTGCACTGACCGGCGGAAGCGCAATGCTTATCCATCAGATGAGCGGTACAGCGCGCGCAGCATTGCTGAAGGAATTGTTTGCAACGGATGCGAACAACATCGGCATCAGTTACCTGCGCATCAGTATCGGTGCATCGGATCTGGACGATCATGTGTTCTCGTATGACGATCTTGCGGCAGGACAGACCGATACGGCGATGGCGAACTTCTCACTCAATCCGGACCGGACACATCTGATCCCGGTTCTGAAAGAGATCCTGGCGATCGCTCCCGATATCAAGATCCTCGGCTCTCCGTGGTCCGCACCGCTGTGGATGAAGACGAACGGGAATTCCGTCGGCGGCAGCTTGAAGCCGCAGTATTATGCGGCATATGCAAAATATTTTGTGAAATACATCCAGCAGATGAAAGCGGAGGGGATCCGCATCGATGCTATTACCGTGCAGAACGAACCGCTCTACGGCGGGAACAATCCCAGCATGGTCATGCAGGCGGCCGAGCAGGGGCTGTTCATTAAAAATTATCTCGGTCCGCAGTTCACCGCAAACAACATTGATACAAAGATCATTTTGTATGACCACAATGCCGACAGGACCGATTATCCCATCTCCATTCTGAACGATACCGCGGCCAGAAAATTCGTCGACGGTTCAGCATTCCATTTGTACGGGGGGAGCATCAACTCGCTCTCCGAAGTGCACAATGCGCATCCTGATAAGAATCTCTATTTTACCGAGCAATGGATCGGTGCTCCCGGGAATTTTGCCGCTGATCTGAAATGGCACGTGGGAACACTCATCATCAGCGGAACCCGCAACTGGTGCAAAAATGTGATCGAATGGAATCTTGCTTCCGACCCGAATCAAGATCCTCACACACCCGGCGGCTGTACAGAATGTCTCGGTGCGCTCACGCTCAGCGCCGATGCGGTCACGCGGAATCCTGCATATTACATCCTGGCACACGCCGCTAAATTCGTCCGCCCCGGTTCGGTCCGTATCGAATCCACCACGCCCGGCTCATTGATGAATGTTGCCTTCAGCCGTGCGGACGGGAAGAATGTGATCATCGTGCTGAACTCCGGAACAGAAACGCAGGTGTTCAAGGTGAAGGATGGTTCGAAGGAATTTACTTCGTTCCTTCAAGCAGGCGCAGTCGGGACATACATTTGGTAAAATAGAACACGCCCGCCTGCACCAAAGGTGTCGCTTTGCGATCGGCGGGCAGGGAAAACACGGAAAGAACGGATTTTCACGGATGAGTTAAGTGGAAAAACAAACCACAAAGACACTAAGAACACAAAGAAGAATGCAGGACAAATTTTCACTATGCCCTGTATATTCTCCACATAATAGACAAAAGAACAATCCTTGCACGGTTTACCTTTACTATATAATACTTCACCCATCACCTGCGTTTATCCCCTAAAAGTGCCGATAACATTGCATAATGGTTCGAATTTTGTAGATTGAAATAACCGAACTCCTTCTTGTACAGACACAGACGCATCAACTTCTCGTTCTTTCTTTGCGCCTTAGTGTCTTTGCGGTAAAAATCCCGAATTATGCACGATATTCACCAATTCCTTCACGCCATCACGATCGTTCTCTGCGTTGCCGCGGTGACGACCGTCCTGTTCCAGCGGCTGCGTCAGCCGGTGGTGATCGGCTATATCTTTGCGGGACTCATCGTCGGTCCGCATCTGCCGATACCGCTCGTTGCGGATCCTAATATTATTACAACACTCTCCGAACTCGGCGTGATATTGCTGATGTTCTCGCTCGGACTCGAATTCAGTCTGAAGAAACTGGTCCGTGTCGGTTCCACCTCCGCCATTATCGCTGTGCTGGAGACGAGCGTGATGCTCTGGCTGGGATTCATGGCGGGACGTCTCTTCGGCTGGACGACACTCGAAAGCATCTTCGCCGGCGCCATCATCGCGATCTCAAGCACGACCATTATCGCAAAAGTGTTCGATGAACAAAAAGTAACAGGGAAGATCCGCCAGATCGTTGTGGGAATTCTGATCGTGGAGGATCTTATCGGTATCATCTTCATGGCGCTCTTCACCGGTATCGCATCGGGCAGCGGACTCGAAGCAGGTCCTCTCGCGATAACGATCGGAAAATTGGTGCTGTTCCTTGCAGGACTCATCGTCATTGGAATGCTTCTCGTGCCGCGCATGATGCTTGCCATTCGAAAGATCGACCGGAAAGAGACAACACTTGTCGCGTCGATAGGATTCTGTTTCGCCGTTTCGCTCATCGCCAAAGAGTTCGGATATTCCGTCGCGCTCGGCGCGTTCCTTGCCGGTTCACTCATCGCGGAATCGGGCGAGGAGAAAGAAGTGGAACATTTGGTCGAACCGGTCCGCGATATGTTCGCGGCGATCTTCTTCGTCTCCGTCGGCATGATGATCGATCCGGTGATCGTCCTGCAGTATCTCCCCGCAATTCTTATTCTGACAAGTATCGTCATTCTCGGAAAATTCTTCGGCGTCTCAGCCGGTTCATTCCTGACGGGGAACAGTATGCGCACATCGGTGCAGGTGGGGATGAGTATGACGCAGATCGGGGAGTTCTCGTTCATCATTGCCGGACTCGGATTATCGTTGAAGGCGACGGGATCGTTCCTATATCCGATCGCCGTAGCAGTTTCGGCGATAACAACGCTGACAACACCGATGCTCATCCGTGCGTCGGGACCGATGGTGAACTTTATCGACCGGAAACTTCCGAAGCCGCTGCAGACGTTCGGCGCGCTTTATGGAAGCTGGATCGAAGAGATGCGTTCAAGGTCAGAACAACGAAAGACCGTCGGTCCGGTCCGTCATCTGCTCCGCCGAATGCTGATCGATGCTGCGTTCCTTGCTGCGATCATCATCGGCACTTCGCTTGGGATGGATTCATTGACTGCATACGTCGGTCAGCATTCGGGACTCCCGGAATGGTTGATCCGCGGGACAGTGATCGTGCTTGCCATCGGTGCCGCAGCGCCGTTCGCCCGCGGCATCGTCCGTCTCGGCGAAAAGCTCGGAGTCTTCTTCGCGCGCATGGCGCTTCCCGGGATCAAAGAGAAGAGTGTGGACCTCGTCGCTGCACCGCGCCGCATGTTCGTGGTGACACTGCAATTGATCAGCGTGCTGATGGTGGGATTTCCGCTTCTTGTGCTCACACAGCCATTCATGCCCGGACTCTCATCTGCGTACATGCTGGTGCTGATGCTTGCTGCACTGTCGGTCGTGTTCTGGAGAAGCGCTGCAGATCTGCATGGACACGTCCGCGCAGGAGCGGAAGTGGTCGTTGCTGCACTGAAATTTCCATCGCGTGAGAGCGATCTTGAAGGGGATGACGGGAATGCGCGTCTGCAGCAGGTGCACCATCTGCTGCCGGGACTCGGAGACCTTGTTGCGGTCACTCTCACCTCCGGGTGTTACGTGATCGGAAAGACATTGGCATCGTTGAACCTGCGCGGATTGACCGGTGCGACGGTGCTGGCGGTGATCAGAGAAAAGGAAGGGGTGATCTTCCCCGGAGCGAGTGAACCGCTTCAGGAGAATGATGTGCTGGCATTGAGCGGAACGCATGAGGCAGTCGCATCCGCAAAGGATTTGCTGGAATCGCAGAATTGAATAAGAAGTGTGTTTGCAATACCACTAAAGAATTTATAAAAAAAACAATTTGCCACAAAGGCACAAAGACACTAAATCCCACAAAGAATCAATGAAATATTTGTGGGTTGAATATTTTTATAGTTTTGTGCTTTAGTGTCTTTGCGGCAGAGAATAAAAAATATTTCCTCTTCTATCTCTTCAAAATAAAATCCGTTTCCAGCAGATCGTATTGCGTCACACTCATTCCGAGTTTTTCGTAGACGGCGTGTGCCCGCGTATTATCTTTTTCCACATACAGACGGATACCGCAGACGTTTCCTTGCTCGTGCGCCATCGATACGATGCGGTCATACAGCGAGCGGAACACTTTCTGTGCACGGAACTCTTCCTTCACGAACACGCTCTGTATCCACCAGAACACGCCGTTCCTCCAGTCGCTCCATTCGTACGTGATCATCAATTGTCCAACCACTGCTCCGTCATGTTCCGCCACAAGATAGAATCCGTGCGACGAATCATCGAATAATCCGTTCACGCCTTTCAATAAGCGGTCCATATCCAGATGAAGATGTTCTGTCTCCAGTGCCATGGCGGCGTTGTAGTGAGCGATGATGGGTGCGTCGTTGCGCGTTGCTGTGCGGATGGTGATCATATGGTTTGTATGTGTTGTTCATCTTCAGATTCTTCGTCCCTTCACACTTCGGCTTCGCTCAGTGTGACAAACGGGACTCAGAATGACAATGGCTCAAGAGATGCGGGAAAATAATATCCAAAAATCGATGAACGATTCCCGCAAGAGTTTATATATCAATTATATTTTGCTCCTTGGCGGCCTGCCCCTTAGGGGCTTTGCGAGAGAAATTCCATCTTAAAAATCAAAGAAGAGGCCGATGCTTTGAGTTGTTATGCGCTGATCATAGAATTGTCCGCGTTCTTCCATTCCCGTGCGATACGTGTAGGCAAGACGGGCGGCCTGAAAGAGATCGTTCTTTGCGCGGATGCCGATCTGATAGCTTTGTGTGGAACCGTAATTCACCTCGCCGCGGAATTTCACATCGAATGCGCCGTACAATTCCAGCGGACCGGCGAGCGGAAGATTTCCTCCGTCCGCACCGAACTGGAACAAGAAGAGACCGTCGCGGTGCGCGTTGATGATGAACGATCGGTTGTAATATGTTCCCGCGTACGCGAAACCGCGGATGACGGGGAGTTTCTCGACAGCGAAGAGCTGGATATAATCACGCGCATAATTCAGCACCGAAGCAGTACCGCGAAGTGCGACAGCGTCATCCACAAGATGGTGGCTCGTGTGTCCAGACCCGACGCGCAGCACCGTTGCATCGCTTACAGGAATATCGAACGTAACGTCCGCATAGTAATCCGCATTCGTTACCTGGAATTTCACGCCGGCGCTGACAAGTGTGGTGTAGACCGTTCCCGAAACGGAGACAAGACATTCCAATCCATATAAACGGACCAGCGCAACAGGAATTGAACCGCCGAGTCCCGCAAAGAACGATCCGCTGGTGAGATATTTTGCGTACGAAAGACGGTGTTCCGTTCCGCTCGCGGTGAACGACGGGATGAATCTCTGTTTCGGCATCAGCAAAACGGAGGAACTATCCTGCGCAGATAGGGGTGGAATCAGAATTAATACCAGTGCTAAGAGGATTCTCATATCAGTTCAAAAGGAACAGTTTCCCTTCCGGCTTGTCCTTCGAATAGAATTTCATTGCAGGAGCCGGGAATTTAAGTTTGTTGATCAGATTCTTAAAGATCAGCCACGTGTCGCCGTCCGGCAGGATGGCGGTCGTATTCCAATCCAAACCGACAGCATATTTATGCTGTTTGATCCCGACATCCGAATACGAAACATTCTTTGCACCGAGACCGACGGCGAGATTGAGCTCTTTCGGCCAGTAATGTTTCACCGGTTCGGGCAGGATGTTGTGCATATCCATCGAGACCCAGTAGATATGTCCGCTGTAATCGCTGGCAGGACCCCAGTCCGGATCCTTTTTCCCCCCGGAAACGGATGGATAATAACTCCATTTATAATTGAAGTTCTTCAAATACGGATATTTCACCTGCAGAATACCGTAGCCGATCCCCGCGGCATTGAAATAGAGGTCAGACATATTGAACGCCCATTTTGAGAATCCGTCCCCGATCTCGATACCGACCGCATGCATCGTGGGAAGAGCGATCGCGGTCCACATCACGGTCTCATCATCAAAATCCGCCCACTTCAGAAAATCGTAGGTCACAGAAAAGATGAGGTAGGATGAATAAAAATGCCCTAATTTATCGACCCCGAAACTGTAGTTGTTGAAGTACCCATCGCTTTCCCAGCGGAAGGCATGCTGTTTATACAGCGGATCGGGCTTCCACCACCAGTCGAATTCCACGGCAACGGCGGCGGCGGACCAGGCGACAGTGACAACTGTTGCAACAGTTTTACGGGGCATGCCGAGGAAAGTGGAATCGCGCGGAGCTTCCTGCTGAAGAACGGGAGTATCCTGCGGCAGGACGAGTGCTGTGCAGCAGAGAAGACATGAGAGGAGCAGGAACACTATTTTCATATTGATGAAAAGTACGAAAGAATGAGGTAACTCCATAAACAAAAAAATCCAATACGGGTGTATTGGATTTAGCTTACATCTAATTCCCACTGTCATTTCGAAGCCGACGTTCTTTGTCGGGTGAGAAATCTGATATGAATGCTACGTTCAGATTTCTCGTCCCGATGACTTTTGTAAGTAAAAAGGTCATCGGAACTCGAAATGACACGATGAGAATATTGTCAAATCACTCTACAGCGTATTCGGACGGGGAATGGTGACGACGAACTCTGTTCCTTTTCCTTGTTCGGACGTGAACGAGATCATTCCCTTGTGCAGTTCAACGATTTTCTTCGCGATCGCAAGTCCGAGTCCGGCACCACTCTTCGTTCCTCCGGTCACGAACGGCTCGAACAGCGATTCGCGGATCTCCTGCGGCATTCCGGTTCCGGTGTCTTCAACAACGATCTTCAGTGAGCCGTTATTATCGCTCATCATCACGCTGAGCATGCCGCCGTTCGGCATGGCGTGTTCAGCGTTCGAAATGAGATGATTCAGCGCGCGGCGGATGCGTTCCTTGTCCATCTGCACTGCTCCGGACGAATGATTGCTCACGGCAAATCGGATGTTCGAAGCCGCAAAATGTTCCTCGTGATCCTTCATCATGATCTCTGCAAGTTCTTCACCCGAGCTCTTGTTCAGATTCAATTCAAAATTATTCTGCGAGAAGTCGATCAGTTCCTGCATCATATCGTCGATCCTGCGGATGGAGGCGTGGAGCTGTTCGAATTTTTTCGTACGCTGTTCCGGTTCCATCGCCTGGTGTTTCTGCAGGAAGTCCGCGATGAGCGAAACGGCGGTGAGAGGTGTGCGCAGATCGTGAACGATGGAGCGGGCGATCTTCATGGCGGCGCCGACGCGCTCGCCTTTCGCAGCGTCGAACTGTACCTTGGCAAGATTCTTCTGCATGGATTCGAGTGACGCGGCGAATGCTCCGACCTCGTTCTTCGAGAATCCTTTGAACAGTGATTGGTCCGGAGTTCCGCCGGCGCCGATGGTCTCTGTGATGCCGGCAAGTTTCTTCAGCGGATTCGCTACGGATGAGCGGAGGACGAGGCCGTTCAGCACCAATGCCAATACGAGGAATCCTCCGAAGACGTACAGGGACTGCAGTGCATTCGATTCGAGATACCGCGCGGTCTGTTCGAGCGGAACGGTCATGACGGCGGCACCGAGTACGCTGCCGAGTTCAACATTGTGGCATTGTTTGCATTTCTTCTCGGCGATGAACGGGATGAGTGCTTTCATCTCATCGCACGGATTCAGCATGGACGGTTTGTCTGCGGAAAGATCCTTGATCAGTTTTGTCTCGTGGAGATGTTTGTTGCAGGTAAGGAACCATTTCGGTTCTTTCGTGAAGAATACTTCGTTACCGAAATCCTTGTTCAAGTCCCACACATCCACTTCGCGGCGGATGAGGCGTGTTCTTCGTGCATCGTCCTCAAGGTAACTCTCGTCGAAATGCAGACTGTCCATACGGAAGAGGATGTGGATATCCTTGATGTCGCCGGACGAACTGACCTTCTGCAGATATTTATCGTCGATACTCTCGTTGGTCACCATCATATTCACGAGCGCTTCTTTGATGGTGTTCGCCTGAGCGGTGGCACCATTCTGCACTTGTGACATCATCTGTTCCTGCGTTCTGCTGTAGGTGAAGTAGGCAATGGCTGCGACGGCGGCGAAGAAGACCGGAGTAAAGACGAGCGCGCTCTTCACGGAGAGCGAAAGATTCTTGAACATTAATTTCCCCTGATGATGATTGTTATACCGATATCGAACCGAGAATGGTCCGCTTGTTCGCCCCGGTGACCCCGGGGATATTGGAGGGAAGTCCGCACACCGTTTCATTTGCAAGAACGGCGAAACAGAGTGCTTCTTTTGATTCTGACGGAACACCCAAGTCATCGCTTGCCAGGACCGCCGTTCCGTGGAAACTATGTTTTAGTGATTCCACGATCGTCCTGTTCAACAAGCCCCCTCCGCTGATGACGAGTTCGTTCAATATATCACCTTTCAAGCGTTTACGCAAAAAACGGAGGTATTGGTCGTAAATGCTGAGCGGGGTGAATTCCGTGAACGTTGCGATGATGTCTTCTTTGTGTAAACCCTTGAAATTATTCAGTGTTTCCTTGATAAATGCCTCTCCAAAGAGCTCCCGACCGGTCGATTTTGGAGTTTTTCTGTTGAAATATTCGTGTGACATTAAGCACTGTAACAGCGCAGGATGTATATTTCCACGCTTTGCGACAGCGCCGTTGCGGTCGAACGGTTTATTATAGAACCGCTGCATCAGCGCGTCGATGAGCATATTTCCGGGACCGGTATCGAACGCGACAACATCATCGGCGTCGCAATCCTTTGGCAACAGTGTAATGTTGGAGATGCCGCCAATATTGAGCACCAGTCGGTTCTTTTGTTTGGAACGGAATACAAGAAGATCGAAATACGGAACGAGCGGCGCACCTTGTCCACCGAGCGCCATGTCGCCTGTTCGGAAATTCCCTACCGTAATGATGCCTGTCAGTTTTGCGATCGTGGATGCATCACCGAGCTGCAGAGTGGAACGGATCTTTTTTCCAAATAATATCTGCGCATCGGGAAGATGGTGGACCGTTTGTCCATGCGAACCGATCAGATCGATGGAGGAAAGAGGGATGTGTGCTTTTTTTGCAAGAGCGCGGACAGCGTCCGCAAAGAATTGAGCGGAAAGAATATTCAGTGACGATATCGTATCGACACTTCCGCCGCCCGGCCGTGAATTCTTCAGCACATGTTCTTTGTATCCTCTTGGATAAGCATGACGATGGAACGCGAGTTGTTTGAACGACAACGATGTGCCGGCCCCCTTCACGCGGACGAGGACGGCGTCAATGGAATCCACCGAAGTGCCGGACATGAGCCCGACGATCAGACGTTCTTTTTTTCGGATGACCGATTCAAGTGTTTTCATCATTACCCTACTCTTGTTCTACGATCCTGCGCCGCAGCTTCATGAACGGCCGTTCAACTGCCGCGTGAAGTATGAAAGCACCGAGCAGACAGGAAAGCGCGCAGAGGAACATCACAAGATATTCATCAAGTTCGAGATCAGCAACAAGCATCATCGTCAAATGAATGATCCCCTTGTGTGTCAGATACAGCGCATACGATAATGCCGCAATGAGCGACGTTGTCCGCGATTTCCATCTATAGAGAATGCTTCCCGGACTCACCGCTCCCAGCACGATGCATCCGTATCCCAGCGCGATCAGCGGGAATCCGAAGACCGATGCGGAAAACGAACTCATATCTTCACAAAAATAATATGCTCCCGTTAAAATGAATACACCAATGAGGAGATAAATATTTCCAAACCGCGAAACAGAGTTCCAGACGTTCGGCAAAAATTGAGAGAGAGCGGCAATGGATATTCCCGCCAGCAGTCCATCCAGACGATTATAAGTAGGATAGTAGATGTATTTGTACCATTCGATCCATGCATTTCCATTTTCCGCAGCAGGAAGATACACGTTCTCAAAACTGTATAACCGTACGGCAAACCCGAAAATAAAAAGTCCGGCGAGCAGCCAATACGATCTTTTGAAAAGGTGAGATCGTTGTAGAGCGATCAATATCAACGGCAGCGCGAGATAGAATTGTTCCTCCACACAGAGCGACCAAGCGTGGGAGAATGTCCCGGTCGTTTTCAGATCCAGTCCAAAGTTCTGTGTGAATGTCAGGAATTTCCATAACGCGGGAAGAGCTTCCTTTTCCCGAAAGAGTGGCACCGCGAAATAGATGCCGACCACAACCAGATACGCCGGAATGATCCTGAAGAAGCGCTTAAGGAAGAACGTCTTGAATGAAACTGTTCTTCCTTGTTGTATCTGTTGGAAGAGCTGCGAAGAGATAAGGAATCCGCTCAGGACGAAGAACAGGTCGACCCCCGTCCAACCGAATTGCGCGAACGGTGCTATCCATGACGGTTCTCCGCCGCTTTGGATCTGATAATGAAAGAGAAAGACGAATGAAATGGCAAACGCCCGTAAGTGATCAAGACCGTATAAAGTATTCTGAATGATAGTCTCCGCGGTATCGAGTGTGCTATTCGGCAGACAGCGCCTGCAGTGCAGAAGATATAATAAAAACTGATTATATTCACACGGGAAGGCAGTGAAATATTTGACAATAGCGGGGATTTTTTCAACATTCTTACTGCTTTTAACGAATGACTTTTTGTTCACCAACACGATAGATGTCTATGAAATCTTTGTTCCGAAAGAAATCCGTTGCACACATCCTTGAAGCAGCTGCGGCCGGTGAGCTGGACGAGCACGGCTCATTGAAGAAGAATCTCACCGTCCGCGACCTGACGGCGTTCGGCATCGCCGCGATCATCGGGGCGGGGATCTTCAGCACTATCGGGACCGCAAGTTCGAACGGCGGTCCTGCAGTGATATTCCTCTTCATTTTCACTGCAATTGCGTGCACATTCTCGGCATTTGCGTATGCGGAGTTCGCATCAATGATCCCTGTGGCGGGGAGTGCTTACACCTATTCCTACGTTGCGTTCGGTGAACTGATCGCGTGGATCATCGGCTGGGACCTGCTGATGGAATATGCCATCGGGAATATCGCGGTCGCGATCTCCTGGTCCGACTATTTCACGAGTCTCATCTCATCATTGGGATACACGATCCCCGAATATCTGACGATGGATTTTCTCAGTGCGTGGCGCGGGTACGATTCTGTTGCAGCACAACTGCAGCAGGGGGTGCCGATCGAATCCATCGGCGGACTGCAGGTTGCCGCATACAATGCGTGGCTGAATGCTCCTCAGCTCTTCGGAGTCCATCTTGTAGCGGACATTCCCGCATTGTTGATCACGTTCTTCATCACGTGGCTCGTCTATAGAGGAATCAAAGAATCCAAAAACGCAAGCAACATGATGGTTCTGGTAAAACTTGCTATTATTCTTCTGGTGATCGCTGTTGGTTCTTTCTATGTCCGTCCGGAACACTGGTCCCCGTTCATGCCGAACGGCATCGCCGGCGTGATGAAAGGGGTCTCCGCCGTCTTCTTCGCGTATATCGGTTTCGATGCGATCTCCACCACGGCAGAGGAGTGTAAGGATCCGCAGAAGGACCTTCCGCGCGGGATGTTCTATTCCATCGTCATCTGTACCGTGCTGTATGTTGCCATCGCACTCGTCCTGACCGGCATGGTGAAATACAGTGAACTGAATGTCGGCGATCCGCTTGCGTATGCATTTTCACAGGCGGGACTCAATTTCATCTCCGGAGTGATCGCGATCAGTGCGGTTGTGGCGATGGCGAGTGTGCTGCTCGTGTTCCAACTCGGCCAGCCGAGGATCTGGATGAGCATGAGCCGGGACGGACTGCTGCCGAAAGTGTTCTCAAAGATCCATCCGAAATACCGTACGCCGTCATTTTCCACCATCGTTACAGGATTCGTCGTGGCCGTTCCCGCACTTTTCATGAATCTGACGGAAGTGACGGATCTAACGAGTATCGGTACATTGTTCGCGTTCGTGCTGGTGTGCGGAGGCGTGCTGCAGCTGCAGATGTCCCAAAAGACTCTGGAGAGGAAATTCAAAACGCCGTACGTCAACTCCAAGTATATTGCTCCGGTCCTTTTCGTGATCGGGTTCGCAGTTGCCTTCATGGTGAACGGGGACCGCATGAACGATTTCTTCTCGTTCCGTCAGCTAAAAACATCAGAAGAGTTCCTTTCATCGGTCAGCGGTACGGATGCGGCATCGGCGAAGCTGTATTTTTCGGCAAACGATGAGGATGCGGCCGCGCAGTACATTCGCGCCGCGCAGGTTTCCGATGCGCAGAAATTCAATTCGGGATGGGAAACGTGGAAACACACGATCCCGACATGGCTGTTCCTGATCATCGCACTGGTGACGGTCGTGGTCTGTTACCGAAAGGATCTTTCGCTGATACCGGTGCTGGGACTCCTCAGCTGTTTCTATCTGATGTCCGAGTTGGGATACACGAACTGGCTTCGGTTCCTCATCTGGCTGGCGATAGGATTAGCGGTCTATTTCATGTACGGGAAGAAGCACAGTAAGCTTGCGGGGACGGTGTAGTAGTTCTAGAGTTGTTGTCGCACGGAATAGAATTGATCGTGAAATTTGATCGTTGCCACAAAGACACCAAGGCACAAATGTGGGAAAAAAATCTCCACACAAATATTTTGTGGGATTTTGTGTTTTAGTGTCTTAGCGGCTATTGCGCACGGTGGAATTGTGAACTGCGTCAACCAAACGATCAAAAATGTTTTTCTATTTACACACCGCTTTGAACACCCGCAGATAATTCTGTCCAAGGATCTTCCTCACATCAGCAGGTGAATATCCTTTGCGCAGCAGCGCCATCGTCAGATTCTGCAGTTTTGAAACATTCTCCAGTCCGACGGGAGCGGTGATCCCTCCGTCATAATCCGAACCGATCGCCACATGATCGATGCCGACAAGATTCTTGATGTAATCGATATGTTTGATCACCGTGTCGATGTTCACATTCGCCGCTGTTGCAGTGGAAATGAATGATGTATAAAAGACCACCCCGATCACCCCGCCGCTGTTCGCGATCGCAATGATCTGAGCGTCCGTCAGATTCCTCGTATGTTCCCGCAGTTTCCGCACGCCTGAATGACTGGCAATGATAGGATTCTTCGTTACCGTGAGGATGTCCTCGATCGTTTTGATGCCTGTATGCGAGATGTCGATGATCATCCCAAGCGAGTCCATCGTCCTGATCACCTGTTTGCCGAAATCGGAGAGTCCTTTGGTTGTGGAGAGGGGATCCGCTGCCGAAGTTCCCCACGAAGTGCTGTTGTTCCAGGTGATGGTAAAATACCGCGCGCCGAGATCATAGAGATTGATGAGTTTGTTCAGATCCTCTTCGATCGCAATTCCTCCCTCAACACAGAGCACCGCTGCGATCTTTCCCAACGCATTCGCAGATTGAATTTCAGATGATGCTCTTGCCTGAACGATGGTGCCGGAGTTCCGGCTGAACTGCGCCATGCAGGTGTCGTACATCTGCAGCGTCTGCTGATACGGCGCGGCAACGTTCGGGTCCGGCCAGAGGACGATCATCTGCGCATCGATACCGCCGTCGAAGAAGCGTGGGATATCGCTCTGATTCGTGGTGTGACGTACCCCGAGCTGATATCCGTTGATCATTGTTTCGGCGATGTCGTTGTGAAGGTCCATCACGAATGCACGCCGGTGGATGGTGACGGCGGAGAAGTTTACGGCGGAATTATTGACTGATGCTACTACAGACGAATCCGGCTCGTATCCGAATTTGGAGATGGAAACGAAAAGATCGGAAAGCGATATTTTTGCCAGCGCCCGAGCGACTCCTCCGGTCATCGTTACATCGCCGAATCCATCACCACTACCGCCGTCCAATTGGACCATCTTCTTTGTCTCGGACCGGCCGCCAAATTGCATAGTATAGAAGAGCGGTCCCGCTGCACCTTTGCCGTACCACCGCACATTGTAGTCACCGGCATTGAGCGAATAGGTACGCATGTCGATCAGTTGACCGAGAATGTTGTGTACAAACATTCGCACATCTCCTGAAGACGGAATGGAAAACGCAATAGCGGTGGAGGGATTGAACGGATTCGGATAATTCTGTGAGAGTGTGAATGAGTGCGGAGTAATGTTGTTCTGTTCCACGCCGACCGACTGAAAAGTGAAGGACCACTGTCCCGCCGATGATGTAAATACCGTATATTGTTTTGAAGGATCGGATAATTGCTTGATGTTCACACGGACCGACTCGATCATCGTGTTCGTGTAGGAATCCTTCACTGCGCCGCCGATGGTCACGGATTGTGACGACAGTATATTCGCGAGGAGTAATACGATACCCAATGATTGAACTGCAAGCCGAAGAGATCGAGTTGACATAGTTTATCCAGCAAAGCGGTGAACGTGTGCGGTATGGTATCTAAAAAGTCATCGAGTAGCAATATCAAACAATGAATATTTTCACTCATTCCATCATTGAATAACTATCAGCATGAACAAACAACCATTACTGCTCGGCGCTCACATGTCCATCGCGGGAGGAGTCCACACAGCAGTGGATCGCGCGACCTCCGTCCACTGCACAGCACTGCAGGTCTTCACCAAGAACAACAATCAATGGAACGGTAAACCACTCACCGAAGAGGACATTGCACTCTACAAGAAGAAGATCACTGCTGCCGGTATCGCTCCCGTTGTATCGCACGATTCATATCTTATCAATCTCTGCGGAACGAATCCCGACATTCTTAAGAAATCACGCGCAGCGTTCATCGACGAACTGCAGCGGTGCGAAGCGCTCGGGATACCGCTGCTGAATTTCCATCCCGGCTCGCATCTGGGACTCGGGGATGAGGAGGGGATCAAAGGGATCTGCGAGAGTCTGAACATCGCCCACGCCGAAACGAAAGGATTCGCGGTGAAGAGCGTACTCGAAGCAACGGCGGGGCAAGGGACGAATATCGGTTCCAAATTCGAACATCTCCGCGCTATCATCGACGGCGTTGAGAATCCGGAACGGATGGCCGTCTGCATCGATACGTGTCACATCTTCGCAGCGGGGTACGACATCTCCACGGAAAAAGGATACAAAGAGACCTTCATTCTCTTCGATGAGATCGTCGGACTTGACCGTCTTGTTGCGTTCCATGTGAACGATTCCAAAAAAGGACTCGGCTCGCATGTGGACCGGCACGAACATATCGGGAAAGGGGCGATCGGACTCACCGGTTTCCGTCTGTTGATGAACGACGAACGCTTCGCGCATATCCCGAAGATCCTCGAAACACCGAAGAGTGATGATCTGCATGAGGATAGGGAGAATATGAATGTATTGAAAGGTCTGATAGAAGAATGCTGAGACGCAGAGAAGAGTATTAAAAGCATGATGTGCCACGCACTTTGAAAGTGCGTGGCACATTACTAAACCATTCGAAAAAAGTGCGCGACAAATTGTGAAAAAACACTTTTACAATGAGTGGCACATTGCGCAAAAGAATCCATACCATATTAAAGTCCGCATCTTCATTTCTTTCTTCGTACCTTTAAAGCACGTTGCTTCCGTTCTTTCCTGCACGCTGAGAAAGCGAATCACCCATGAATATCGTTTCACGCTCCATACTGAATTCAATTCTTTTCGTTGGTCTTATTTCTGCGCAGGGACTCAGGATCAACGAGTTCATGGCGGCCAACACTAAAACGATCACCGACCCCGATTACGCCGGGTATGCCGATTGGATAGAACTCTATAATTCCGGCGATATTCCCGTAAATCTTAAAGGATATTCCATTACCGATCTTCTTACGCAGCCGGCAAAGTACGTTTTTTCGACGGATATCATTGTTCCCGCCCGATCATTCATCATCATTTGGCCGGACGATAAGACTGTTGGTGTTCACACGAATTTCAAATTGAGCGCTTCGGGCGAAAGTATCGGATTGTTCGATCCTTCCGGAGCCGTTGTAGATACGGTCATCTTCGGCGCGCAGCAGGACGATGTCTCATCCGGCCGTTTTCCGGACGGTGCGTCCGCATGGTTCAGCATGTCTCCCGCAACACCGGGCACAGCAAATACTGAATTGAGCATCGCGAATAGAACACCGCAGCCGCAGCTTTCCCACATGTCGGGTTTCTATCCGAACGCATTTTCGGTGACGATCGCTCCACCGGCAGGAGCAGCCGTCCGTTATACGTTGGACGGACATACGCCGACAGAAACGAGTCTATTGTATTCAACGCCGGTCACGATCGATTCTACAAGGGTCCTTCGCGTGAAAGCATTCAAGCCAGGCTCGCTGCCGAGCACCGTCCTTACCGTTACATACTTTGTCAACGAACAGACGGACCTGCCCGTGTTCTCACTGGTTACGGATCCCGAGAATTTGTTCAGCGACACTTCGGGAATCTATGTTGCAGGAACGAACGGTATTATCGACCATTGCAGCACTGTTCCCCGGAATTGGAATCAGGACTGGGAGCGTCCCATCGACATTGAATTATTTGAGAAGGATAAACAGTTGGCATTCAAAGTGTCCGCGGGAATAAAGATCTACGGTGGCTGCACACGGCTCTATCCTCAGAAATCGCTGGCGTTCTATTTCCGCAGTACCTACGGGCCGGACAAACTGAAGTATCCGCTCTTTCCCGGCCAGCTCATTTCGGAGTACAATAATTTCACATTGCGGAGTTCAGGTCAGGATTGGTGGAGAACGATGTTCCGCGATGCATTCGCGCAGGAGCTGATCAGACAGGGTATGAGGATCGAAACGCAGGATTATCGTCCCTCGATCGTATTCATCAACGGACAGTACTGGGGCATCCACAACATCCGTGAAAAACTGAATGAACATTATCTGGAAGAACATTTTGCGGTGGACCCGAATAATGTTGACCTGATCGAGATCAGCAAATCCGAAGAAGCGAACAACGGTGATATGATCGCATACAATGCGATGAATGCGTTCATCGCGGCGAACGATCTTTCCATACAGAAGAATTATGATTCGCTGCTCACATTCGTGGACATCGATGCATACATCGATTATGAGATAGCACAGATCTATTCGGCGAACGGGGACTGGCCCGGGTCGAATACAAAACTGTGGCGCGAGCGGAGAGCTGGTGCGAAATGGCGCTGGATGGTATACGATTTGGATTTCACGTTCGGCGGGAATGCACAGGGACAATACAACACGAACACGCTGGCGAATGCCACGGCAACGAACGGACCAAGCTGGCCGAATCCGCCGTGGTCCACATTGATGCTGAGGAAACTTCTGGCGAATACCGCATTCCGTAACGAATTCATCCAGCGGTTCATGGCGCACATGAATACCACCTACGAGCGGAACCACGTTGTGTCGGTGATCGACAGCTTTGCTCAGCGCATCGCCTCGGAGATACCACGCCATAAACTCCGCTGGCCCCAATCATTGTCTCTTGATAAGAACAATTGGGCGGGGAACGTTCAGATCATGCGCGATTTTGCGCAGATGCGGCCATCTGCAATGGTCGGATTCATCAATACAAAATTCTCGTTGAACGGATATGCGATCATTTCCATCAGCAGGAATGACCCAGCCATGGGGAGGATCCTCGTCCATGGAGTGGAGATCAGAAAGAATGGATCACAGAATGCATTCTTCAAAGAAATTCCGGTGAAAATACAAGCACAAGCGATGCCCGGATACCGGTTCGTGAAATGGGAAGGAGTGACAACATCATCCTCTCCCGAGACGACGGTTATTCTGTCCGGTGCCGGTTCGCTGACCGCAGTGTTCGTGCCGGCAGTATTGACGGTGAACGCCCCCGTCATCAATGAGATCAATTATAAGTCGAACGCGCTGTTCGATACGGATGACTGGATCGAGATATACAATCCGGCTGCGGATACCGCCGATCTTTCCGGATGGAAATTCGGGAAGGACAGTGTGAATCAGTTCACCTTTACCGCAGGAACGAAACTGGGCGGCAGGAATTATCTTGTTCTCTGCAGGGATACGGTCAAGTTCCGTTCGCTTCGTCCTGATGTGAAGTATGTTATCGGAAATATGAGCTTCGGACTGAGCAGCAGCGGAGAAATGATCCGGCTGACGAACGCATCCTCATCGGTCGTTGATGAAGTACAATTCCTTCCAACGGCGCCGTGGGTCACATCGCCGAACGGACTGGGACCGACACTCTCATTGATCGATCCGCAGAAGGATAATGCGCTCGCCGCTTCATGGAAAGCCTCCGCACTGTATGGAACACCCGGAATGCTGAATGATGTGTACTCGGGAGTGAAAATTATTCCCGGGAATATCCCGGAACGATTCTCTCTCTTCAATAATTATCCGAATCCGTTCAATCCAACAACGACGATCGGATATCAGCTGCCGTTCAGCGGTCCCGTTTTGCTGACCGTCCACACGCTGTTGGGAAAAGAGATCGAACAATTGGTGAGCGGTGAACAGCAGGCGGGAACATACTCCGTGCAGTGGAACGCATCCGCTTATTCGAGCGGACTCTATTTCTATACACTGCGCGCGGGAAAATATTCTCAAACGAAAAAATTACTTCTGCTTAAATAGTGTACACAATAGCTGCCAAGCACTTTTAAAGTGCGTGGCAGCTTCATTTATAGAAGTGCGGTGCAGTTAGTATATCAAATGGTGACTACATCCCCCGCCCGCCCGTGAGCAGTCCGTAGAAGCGCGGGAAGACCTTCCGCAATAATGCTCCCACAAGAATAGAGAACAGGATGACCGTTCCGGGCAGAACGATATACGTCAGTAATCGGTGGAACGGCAGATGCTGTGTCATCTGCAGCGCGGGATCGATCGCGAAGGTGATCAACGGAACATGCACCGCATAGATCATAAATGAAAAACTGCTCAACTGTACGAACCATCGCCGCTCCATACACCACCGCACGATCCTGTCCCCGCCGTACCACGCTGCGATCAATCCGCTGATGACGGCCAGCTTGTATAACACCGCCAGAAGAGGATACACCGCATCACCGAAATATTCCAACCCCTTGAATGCGAGCAGCGTTTTTATCGCACAGACCGATACAAAAATGATTCCCCACCGTTTTGGATCCAGCATCGCAGAAGGAGAATCGATATCAAACCGGTTCTTTTGGATCCAGATCCCCAGTGAAAAGAACAGCAGTCCTTCTCCTTCAAAGAATCCGAATCCGATATTCAAGAGCCAGAAAAGTGCCGCGGCGGAAAAGAAGATCTTTTTTCCGAACGGATGGTTCACCCATCGCTTCAATAAAGGGTACGCAGCATTGTAGAAGAACAACGACCGAATGAACCACAGCTGATACGGCACGGGGGAGAGTAGCCAGCGGCCGAGCACCTCATACCAATGATACTCCGAAAGGAAGATCCGCACATCGTCGACCCGCATCATGTTCGTTGATGCGATGATGCTCCGTCCGGATTCGGTCAGTTCCATCGCTGCGACCGTCAAGAGTCCAATGCCGCTCCAAAGAATGTACGGCAGCAGCAGCGTGCGCATCCGCTTCTTCACGCGGATGCCGTTCTGCTGATGATCGTGCATCGCGTAGAGGAACCCGGAGATGATGAACAGCATCGGAATGCGGAATCGGAAGATCCCGTTCGACAGGAAGTATTCGATGAACGTTGTTACCGTGAGCGGTTCTTCCGGAGCGGTCCATGGCTGAAGGAAGCGGATGTTCAGTCCGTACCCATGAACGAACACGAGCAGCACCATGGAGATGAAGGACCAGAATTTGAATTTTGCGCTGTTGAAGGGAGAGAGCGTTGATTCCATGAACGATATTCTTTCTCAGATGAATAATGCTGCTCCGCAGGGATCGGGAATACCCGGCGTTGCTTCGGTAAACATACTGAAGAAGAAGAACATTCGTGTCACATCGGGGTGTTGATTTGTAAAGAAATGTACGGGAGTATTCGGCTGGAAGAACGATAAGCAGGAAAACGTCCTGCGAGCTATAGTTGCCACGCACTTTCAAAGTGCGTGGCAACTATAAATGTAATACTATTATGCCGGCAGCACCCCTTTTTTTCTTAGGATGCCCGCGCTGATGAGCGCAACAGCGATCCCGACAGGGAGGATCTCAGAAAGCGAAATGCCGAAGCGGAGGAACGGATTCTTATACATCTCCGCCATCTGTTTCATCTCCTGTTTCTTTGCTTCGATCTTTTCCGGCGTCGCACCGTCGTGCTGCATCTTCTTCACATTCATTTCGATGAATCGGTCCATGAATGTCTCCTTAACATTCGGGACGGTATTATAATAGACCTCCCAGCCGCCGGCGTAGAATAATCCGGCGATCCCCGCAATAAGTAGTCCCGCTTTCAGTCCGCCGCCGAACGTCATCACACCGCTAAGATGATTGTTCCTGTATGATCTCACCCCCATGAAGATGAGCGACAGTACGATGATCATGCTGGTGTAGCCGAACAGTTCGCTGTTGTCGAAGGTGATGATCCCTTTTTCCATCATCCAGAAACTGATGAGGAACATCATGTCCATTAACAAGCCGGCGATGATGCCGTAAATGAGTACGATCTTGCGCATAGGTCTTCCTTTGATTAATGATAGATTCGTTGTGTTCGTCCCTGTCTGCGGGATGAAACATGACCCAACATACGGTACAGCAACCCCCGTTCGCATCACCCGAAAGGATGAAAATGGGGGATTCCTACTTTTGGATGATAATAACCTTGTCAGGGATAGTACGGTATTTCAACTATCCCTGACAAGGTTATTGGTTCTAACCGATGATCCCTAGCTCTTTCGCTTTTTTGATCGCTTCCGTCCGCCGCCGCGCATTGAGTTTAACGAACAGACTGGATGAATGCGATTTGACGGTGTGCGGGGAGAGGAATAATTTTTCCGCGATCTCGCGGTTGGAGAGTCCCTGCGCGATGAGTTCCAGCACTTCATGTTCCCGTTTACTGATGCCGAGTGATTCTAACGAAGCATCATCAGGAACGAAATTCGGGTCGTGCACAATTGCGGGTCGATGCGTCAGTTTCCATCCCACCCAGAGACCGAGCGATGTGAAGAGCAGTGCGATGAATCCGACGAAGAATTCCACGCCGATATCGCCGAAGATGAAGAAGCGGTATTCGACGATCTTCAGCACGGTGATGAGCGCCGCCATGGAAAGTCCGTACATGAGTATCGTTCTCTTCATTACAGGTCCTTCACCATCCACAGGTTGCATGCGAAGTGACCGGAATTGCCGAGCGGATGATCGATCTGCACAAATCCGGACCGCACATACATGCTCACCGCTTTCGAGAGTTCGGGGAAGGATTCGAGATACATCTGCGAGTATCCGAATGAGAGTGCGGTTTCAAAACTTTTCTGCATCAGCATGTTGCCGACACCTTTGCCGCGCTGCTCGGCGGCGACATAGAACTTTACGAGTTCCACACATCCGTCCGGAAGTCCATTCGTTGGATAGATACCGCAGCCGCCGACGATCACACCCGCATCTTCGGCGATCCAATAAGCGCTTCCTTCTTTTTGAAAGAGTGAGAACAGATCATCCGTTGTCGGATCGGTGTAGACGGTCCCCGGGCGGTCGATCTTGAATTCTCGGAAGACCGTCCGGATGACCTCGGCGATCT
>JBMOHT010000055.1:0-21587 GCA_049317705.1 Bacteroidota bacterium
AGGATCTGGGGAGCATTCGAATATGATCTGACGAAAAGTTTGAAGTTTGCAGCTACGGTGTGGGCGGATAATGGATATCGGTATAGGACATTGAAAGAGGTTCGCACGGATTATTTTTCGGATTCAACGCCGTTCACGCTCGATGCCAAAGGGGGAGAGTACCGCACGATCGATTTCGATTTCGGATTTCTCTATGCGGTGAACGATAGTTTTCGTTTCGGTGTCCACTTTAAAGAGCCGTATTTTGCCTTCTTCTGGAGGATCCTGGAGTTGTAATGAGCACCGCAACGAAATATCGTTTGCACTGTCTTTCCGCTCTTCTGATCGCGAGCCTTCAGGCCTGCACGATACATTTTGATGCGCTCAATGCCGATGTACCGGTGATCATGAACAGCAAAGATCTGCCTCGCCACACCGTTGTGACACATTTTTCATTGCGCCAGGAGTCGAGTTTTCTTTTCGCCGATCGGCTGTTCGGAGGCGGGAAGCCGGACCTTACCAGAATGGTACAGCAGCAGCTGGCATTGACTCCGGGAGATGCAATGGTGAATGTGCGGATCCATGGCGATACAGATGTCGGCGATTTTCTTCTTCCGATCATTTTTGGAGGGGCAGGAGCTTTTGTTTTTCCCCCGCTGGTCTTGTTCGTCTATGAACCATTGTTCTATGATCTGAAGACGTATACGATCGAAGGGGATATTATCCGTTATTCCGTTGAACCGAAAAGTCGATCCGGAAAAATATTGTATCTCGATCCAATGACGGGTCTGCCGATCGAAGAGAAGAAAAAAACGGAGTTTGATCCGGAAACCGGTCTTCCGAAAAAATAAATGACGAGGGGATGCCATCCGTTCTCGAGGAACGGATGGCATTGCTCGTTCACTGCGCTGTTTCCTTCTTCTGCATCTTCACCAGGATGATCCCGCCGATGATCATGCTGACCAGCCAGTATCCGGAATCGATCAAGGTGAGCATGAACGGTTTCATCTGGTACAGATTGTTCACCAGATGCACCATGGCGACGAAGCCGATCCAGCTCCAGACCGCGGCTTGCACTCCCCCTTTCAGATCCTTCACTTGGAACGCATGATGGATGTGTGTCTGCACGTAGAACATCACAAATGCTCCGACGAGTGAACCGCCCATCATGAATGCATTGTCCGCACCGCTCACAGTTTTCGCCATCTCTTCCGTGATACCGGTATACATCATCCATTGTGCGGAAAAGAGTAATCCGTACCACACTGCTCCGATGATCCACATAACAACTGCCGCCAACGCTACCGCAATGTAGTTGATCTTTACATCCATACGACCCTCCCTAAAAAAGTGAATATGACTGTGAATGAAGCATTGGTGAAACTATGGAACCACACGATGATGTGCAATGGACAATTGTCAATATTCGTGAGCTGGATAATTTGTACTGATCTCCCGCAAAAACCGCTGAGAGTTCATGTCGTTAATTTCTTTGCGACTTGGCGACTCTTCGAGATGTGCTTTTCGAGATCACAGTATTCTATTTCAGCGCTGCAAGTTTCTTGAGATCTGTTGAATTCAATAGTGACTGCAGGATGGCCATATCGGTGAATCCGTTTCCATTTGCAGTGACGATGAACCGGTCCGCCACGACCAATTGTATTGAACAGGACTTTGAATTTTCCTGCGAGTGTGATTTCTCGATCCCTTTGTATCCTGCGAAAGTTGTCGAGCGTTCGAATCCCTCATCCGTTTCATTCTCGAACTGCAATCCGGTGATCGCCTGCAGCGAGGCGGACATTCCTTCACCCATCCCTGCGTAGTCGACGATCTCGATCGATGCATTCCATGTTACATCGGTATCGACCGAATCCTGTTTGCCGTCATCCGATGTTTGCAGCTGTTTCTCCTTCTTCGGTGCCGTGAACTCAACAGAGGCATTCGAGGAAGAGAATCCGGCGTTGGACACTGTTTGTCCTTTTGGTTTCTCCCGAGTGAAACCATCCGGTCCTTTTACCGGGAGACATTTTTGCAGCTCTTTGAAATGGATAGATTTAGCGGGAGAGGGAGTTTGAGCGGAAACGAAAAAAGTGAGAGCAATGATCATTACAAGCATCTGTTTCATAGGACCTCCAAATGAATGATGTGCAAACCTACAGTTTCCGTCGGAGACATTCAAGGAATAATTCACTTTCCTTTCTATCAATTTTTGCCGAAATTCATGCATCATTACCAACCGAACCTATCATTCAATGAAAATGGAGCAAAAATGTCAATAATTACGGATGTTTGGGCACGCGAGATCCTCGATTCACGCGGAAATCCGACTGTCGAAGCCGAAGTCGAACTCGAAGACGGTACCGTCGGCCGCGCAGCGGTCCCGAGCGGCGCCTCCACCGGCGAACATGAAGCTGTTGAACTTCGCGACGGTGACAAGAACCGTTATCTGGGAAAAGGAACACTCAAAGCTGTTGAAAATGTCAACGACATCATCGCCGAAGAACTGACAGGATTCGATGCACAGGATCAGGTCGGCATCGATAAGATGATGCTTGAGCTGGACGGCACACCGAACAAATCCAAACTCGGCGCGAATGCGATCCTTGCAGTGTCGATGGCAACGGCGAAAGCCGCGGCAAATTATTTCAACGTTCCACTCTACCGCTATCTCGGCGGCGTGAACGCGAAGGTACTTCCGACACCGATGATGAACATCATCAACGGCGGACGCCACGCGGATAACAATGTGGACTTCCAGGAATTCATGGTCGTTCCCGCGAACGCTCCGACATTCGCTGAAGCGCTCCGCATGGGAACGGAAGTATTCCACTCTCTGAAAGGTGTGCTGCACAAAAAAGGATACAACACCGCAGTCGGCGACGAAGGCGGATTCGCACCAAGTCTGAAATCGAACGAAGAAGCGCTCGACGTGATCATGGAAGCGATCGGCAAAGCGGGTTACAAAGCGGGCGAGGATGTGTTCATTGCGCTCGATCCGGCAAGCAGCGAGATGTATCAGAAAGAGGACGGGAAATATTTATTCTACAAATCCACTCAGGAAAAATTCACCGCAGAACAGATGGTGGCGTATTGGAAGAAATGGGTCGACAACTATCCGATCATTTCTATCGAAGACGGTATGGCGGAGAATGACTGGGCAGGCTGGAAGCTTCTCACCGATACGATCGGAGGAAAAGTGCAGCTCGTCGGTGACGATCTGTTCGTGACGAACACCGAATTCCTTGCAAAGGGGATCACGCAGGGTGTTGCAAATTCCATCCTCGTGAAAGTGAACCAGATCGGTACATTGACCGAAACATTTGATGCGATCGAAATGGCAAAACGCGCACACTACACCGCCATCATCAGCCATCGCTCCGGCGAAACAGAAGATGCGACCATCGCGGACATCGCAGTTGCGACGAACGCCGGTCAGATCAAAACGGGAAGCGCAAGCAGAACGGACCGTATTGCAAAATACAACCAGCTGCTGAGGATCGAAGAGGAATTGGATACGAACAGTATCTATGCAGGATTGAGCGCGTTCAACGTGAAACGCTGAAACTGAACGAAGTATACGATCAACACATGCCGCATCAAGTGAAGACTTGGTGCGGCATTATTGTTTGCTGCTGTAACCGAGTCCGAGCGGGATATCGGAGAATGTAACGCCGAACACGATCCCGTCCCATTCACCGACCGCGAGATAGAATCCCGGCGAGTAGTCGAAGATAGAGATCACTCCCGGATAGATATTCAGCTGCATGTTGTACAATCCCGGTCCGGTGAACAGCACTGAAGCCATCAGCGAAGAATTCCTGTCCCAAAAGAATCCCGCCGTTCCGTCCAACTGAGGATCGATCTTTCTGAATCCCCGTGCACGCCCTTCGCGGAGTTTATTCACTACTCGTCCGACACCGAAGGTAAGATTGTTCTGCGGATCATAGGCGTAACTGGTACCGAAGATCGTGTAGACTCCGTAGTAAAAGAACGGTGACCAATCACCGAGGAATGAGAATTTTTTCCGTACGTAATATTGTTGTCCTGCATTCTGCAGCAATCCGTTGTATGGATCGAGGATCGGCTGCGGTGACCATTCGTTCACGGGAAGTGTTTCGGAGAAGAATGTTTTCCCCCACTCCGTACTGAAGATGGCGATACCTCCGAGGTTGAACATATACAGATCGGCAACGAGGTCTACATTGATGCCGCGGTATCCTTCCGCTTCGATCACTTCGTTCAGGATCTGGTATGCCGTTGTGGTGAGACCGGACCAAAGATAGGGGAGCGGGACATTATGATATTCCAGATACTCCGCCAGTTTCGCATAATGCATACCGTTGCCGATGGTGTGTCCGCCGATATTCGGAAGGAATTCTGCATTCTTCACACCGATGGTGAAATTGAATATCTCCTGTTGCACGAACTCATTCCATCCGAACTTGCGGATGTTCCCGATGGGGTCGCGCATATTCCGCCAGACGTGTGCACCGTCCCCTTTATAATCCCATTCAAAGACCTTCTTCGGATGTCCGCCGTTCCTCATCATGTCGTATCCGCCGTTGATGAAGACGCTGATGGGGCCGACCTGGGATTCGGAACCGAATGTATTTTCCGGATGGAAGAAATAGTATTTCTTTTCCTGAGTTTCTTGAGAGAATCCGGCTTGAACAATGAGCAGAATCAGCAGAGAATAAGGTATGATAATACTGTATTTGCAGGCGATATTCGTTCTTTTTTCCACCTTCAAATTTTAGTATATTTTGCTCAAGAACAAAGAAAATTCTATGATTCTATCCCGAAATGTCGCAACGGTATTGATCATGGCCGTCATACTCCCGTTTTCATCATGTGTCAACAGCGGTTCGGGAGATGTCGGAAGCATTACGTCTGCCGATTTTCTCGGAACGAACAATGCGAGATATCGCCACACATTTTCGATGATCGATTCGTTGGGAAAGACGCTCGATAGTTTCATCGATACGATCACGGTCACTGTTTCGATGGAACCAAAGACCATTCAAGGGTTCACGAATTCGTTGAAAGTAGAGGCCAGGTCAACGCCGTCAGTATACAACGGTAAGGTGATCGGCAGCAGTTCGATCACTCATTGGTATGCAACACGGAACGATACCGTTTATCAGATCGCATACAGTTCCGGCGGAGGATTGTTCCTTCCGAGAACAGCACAGCGGTCAACCGGCGAATTCAGTGCGGATCTTTCCGTTCCCTATTCTGTCCAGCGGTATTTACGGAATCAACAAAGGTCGGCGGACTCTATTTATATTCCTGAATTATGGCGGGCAGTCTATTCACTTCCTCTCTATAATGGAAAACAATGGTTCGGATATCCGCCGTCGTACTGGTTCAAACAACGGAAGCGGGTTGAAAGCACAGAGAATATCTCAACAGCAGCAGGGATCTTTTCCTGTTTCAAGATCAGAATATCGATCAACAGCGATCAGTTCAGACCCGAAGAAATTTGGTATGACTACGTTTCCAAAGAAGGGATCATTCTTCGCACAGTGCAGATGACGGTGAACATTGCCACGGAGACCAATCCGGACGGTGTCGGCCGGGCTACATTCAATGAACGTCTTGAATTACTATCGCTCAATTAATCACCAAAACACCATCACATATCTTTCATCTAATCTAAACTACTATGGCTCATATCAAATTCGGAACGGACGGCTGGCGCGGTGTTATTGCGGAAGATTTCACGTTTGCCGGCGTTCAAAAGGTTGCGCTTGCAACGGGACGCTATTTCTCAAAACATAAATATGCAAAGAACGGCGTTGTCATCGGGTATGATGCCCGTTTCCTCTCGAAGGAATTCGCCCATTGTGCAGCTCAGGTGATCGCATCGTTCGGTGTAAAAGTTCTGCTGGCGGATAAGATCGCG
The DNA here is from genome assembly GCA_049317705.1 of Bacteroidota bacterium. Taxonomy (GTDB): domain Bacteria; phylum Bacteroidota; class Ignavibacteria; order UBA10030; family UBA8401; genus UBA8401. Next base: position 5,885 of record JBMOHT010000055.1, read on the forward strand.
GCGACACAGATGGTCTCTCTCGGTGTGGTGAAGAAGAAAGCTGCGGGCGGAGTGGTGATCACCGCGAGCCATAATCCGGCTAAATACAATGGATTCAAGATCAAAGGGGATTTCGGCGGACCCGCGCATCCCGAAATGATCACTGAAGTGGAAAAGGAACTTGAACCGCTGCAGGATGTTGCAGTCCTGCCGGTGGAATTGAAACCTATCGATGAACTGATCAAGAGTAAACTTATCCAATACATCGACCTGACCAAGATCTATGTGGCGGACCTGCAGACGAAGATCGAATTCGATCTGATCAAATCCGTAAAACTGAAGATCATGCACGATGCGATGCACGGTGCGGGAATGGGGATCCCGGAATTGTTCCTGCCGAAGATGGGAACGATCCGTAGTGATTATAATCCGTCGTTCGGAACGACGAATCCGGAACCGCTGCCGCAGAACACGGAAGAGCTCAGCATGGAAGTGCGCGCGGGGAAATATCATTTCGGTTTCGCGACGGACGGAGATGCCGATCGTATCGGTGCAGTGGATGAAAAAGGAAATTTTGTCGATTCACACCGTATCTTCGCCATTCTGCTGAAATATCTGATGGAGCGGAAGCATTACCGCGGCGCTGTGGCAAAGTCCCTGTCGGTGACCGATCTGATCGTGAAGATGTGCGACCACTACAATGTTCGTCTGTATGAGACAGCGGTCGGATTCAAACATCTCTGCCGTCTGATGACGGAAAAAGATATCATCATTGCCGGTGAGGAGAGCGGCGGTATTGCGGTGAAAGGACATCTGCCGGAACGTGACGGTATCTTCATCGGATTCCTTCTCGCGGAAGTGATGGCGGTCCGCCGCATGAAACTGAGCGCGCTGGTGAAAGAACTGTTCGACGAGTTCGGCGAGCATCATTTCGGAAGGATCGATGCGCATCTGACGAACGCACAGAAAGAAAAAGTGATGAAGTTCTATCAGAGCAAACCGAAGAAGGTCGGTCCGTTCGAAGTGACCAAATATGATATGACGGACGGCGTCAAACTGGTGACGAAGGATGGATGGATCCTCGTCCGGGCCTCGGGAACGGAGCCGATCATCCGGTTCTATGCGGAATCGAGCTCCCCGAAAAAAGTGCAGCAGATGCTCAAAATCGCGACATCGGTAAAGTGATCATGATCGGCAGGCCAACCACCTGCCGATTTTTATTTTAAACATTTTGACCATCAATCAATTAATCAATCAGAGGTATCCCATGAAGATCGAACGGATAGAACTTCGTCACGTAAAACTGGAATTGATCGCTCCATTTGAAACATCTATGGGGATCGAAACACACGAAGAGCATATCATCGTCCGCGTGGATTCGGAAGGTCTCACCGGCTGGGGAGAATCCGTAGCCGAAGGGACGCCGTTCTATTCTTCCGAGACGGTAGTGACCGCGTGGCATGTGCTGAAGGATTTTTTCATTCCCGACATTCTGGGAAAAGATCTTCACTCCGTCGATGAAGCCATCGAATTGTGGGAGAGAGTGCGCGGTCACCGCATGGCCAAAGCCGGATTGGAATCGGCATTGTGGGATCTCTTTGCAAAATCAAAGAATATTTCGTTGTCAACAGCGCTCGGCGGTACGCGAAAACGGATCAATGTCGGTGTCAGCATCGGTCTTCAATCATCCCCCGAAGTTCTGCTGCATAAAGTGGAAGGATATCTGAAGGAAGGATATCAGCGCATCAAGATCAAGATCGCTCCCGGCCGAGATGTGAAGTTGGTGAAAGCGATCCGGGCTTCTTTCCCAGACATCCTGTTACAAGTAGATGCGAATTCTGCATATGAACTTTCCGATATCGATACATTCAGAGCGATGGAAGACGATCGGTTGTCGCTCATCGAACAACCGCTGGGATATGACGACATTTACGAACATTCCAAGCTTCAGCGTGAACTGAAGACGCCCATCTGTCTTGACGAGAGCATCCATTCATTGGCGGACACCAAAGCTGCGATCGAACTGGACAGCTGCCGTATCATCAACATCAAACCTGGCCGTGTCGGCGGGTTCACCGAATCGATCAAGATCCACGACTACTGTAAATCCAAGAACATTCCCGTATGGCATGGCGGTATGCTCGAGTCCGGCATCGGCCGCGCGGGCAACGTCGCACTGGCATCGCTTGATAATTTCATCCTTCCCGGAGACATCTCGGCCAGCAGCCGGTATTATACACAGGATATCGTTGATCCGCCGTTCGTGGTTGCTTCGGATGGCACAATGGAGGTGCCGACACTCCCGGGAATTGGAGTTGCAGTGAATATGAAGCATTTGGATGCCGTGACTGTCCGAAGTGAGCTATTTACAGCAGGCCTATAATGCCAATGTTTTTTTAAAATAATCAGTGAAACTTATATCTTCAGTTTATTATGTTGAGTAACAAACCTATTCTGCCAACGCACTTGATGTATAGATGAGAACAAAAAGCATCCTCATACTGGTGATCCTATCCTTCTTGTCGCAGAATGTTCGATCTCAATTTGAACATTTCTACGAAAGCTGGCGCTGGTCCCATTTCACCACGTCATCCGGCTTGCCGTCGGATGTGGTGGAAGATATTGTGCAGACCGAAGACGGCACAGTATGGGCATCAACAATATTGGGTTTGGCTTGGTACGATGGTTACCGTTGGAATAAAATGATTAATTCTCAAGGGTTACCAGAAAAACGAGCTACGCAAATTTGTAAAGGTTATTCAAACACTATTTATGCCATCATTGATGGAAATTTATATTATGGGAATACGACTAGCTATAAAATGATTAGTTTACCCCGTGAATATAATTGCAATATAGTTTCTGTTGCATCAATGAATGCAGATTCCACAATTGTTTCAACAGATAAAATTGAATATCCGTATTTACTCATTACAAAAAATTCAATAAAAACTATTTCTTTAGATGTTACCGGGAGATTATTCAATACAAGGAATAATAATATTTTTCTGGGGAACGCTAAAGGGGTGTTTAAAATCAATAATTTAAAAAGTATCAAATTATTATCAGATTGTTTTGTTCGTACTATTACAGAAAATAAGAACAACAATACCGTAATGACCGTCGATGCACCTCATGATATGATTGGTGTTTGGGAGTGGGAAAAAAATACTGTTCCCAATTTATCTCACAGCGAGAAACTTCTTCCTGTGCGCACGTTAGATATTTCCTCAAAGGGAACAGTGATTGCTATTTATGAAACCGGCGAAGTTCATATAAAACTGAATAATTCCTGGAAAAGTTTATCTCCTCTCCCTTCACCTATGATTAGTGCAACATTCATCAAATATGATGATATGGATAATTTATGGATTGGGACAGACAAAGGGCTATTCTTCTATAAAGACTCTTCCCAAAAATGGATTTGGCGCAAACATAAATTTTCTGACCCAAAAGATATTGTGATGGAGATATTTAAAGGTAAAGATGGTAAGCTATGGGTAGGTAGCAGTAATGGCATTACTGTTTATGATATAAATGGAAAAGCGCAGGAAATTACAACTATAAACGGTGTTAAACTCGGTTTAGTCACCGGTATTAACGAAGATTCTGAAAATAATATTTGGATCTCGAGTGGCGCTTCTTTTGAAGGTGCTTTTAAATGGGATGGGACAAAGTGGCAACATTATGGCTTTGATCAAGGGTTAAAATGTCCCAGAGTTCATAAAATTAAAAAAGATCGGAATGGCCGACTATGGTTTTTAGGCCTTGGAGATAATAGAGGTCATCAGTTAGTCAAAAATGATCCGGGTGCTTATATGTATGATGGAGAATATTTCCATCGCACCGATACAACTGATGGCTTATTGCATAATAGAGTATATGCGTTTGCGGAATCATATGATGGAGCTAAGTGGTTTGGCAATAAATATGGATTGAGTAAACTAAAAAACGGTCACTGGTTGAGTTTTGACCGAAGAAACATTAAAAATCTAAACGTAATTTATTCATTAGAGGTTGATAAAGAAAACAATGTATGGTTTTCAAATTTTACGTCACAATTGGGGTATATAGACAGCAAAGATTCCATTCATTGGATTTGGGACTGGATTTCCAGTACGGATTACCGACAAAAAATATGGGATATAAAAGTTGATGAACGGGGTATATTGTGGATAGCTTCTACCAGAGGATTATTCAGCTATGATCACGGAAATTGGTCATCGTACGACTATGAATCAGATTATAAATTGCGAGAACTACGAACAGTATTGCCGTTAAATGATAATATCTATGTCGGCGGGCATGGTATTGGTGTTGGAATTCTTCGACGCAATCAAATTGGCTATTCAATTAAAACTACCATAGTCAAACCAATAATTGAACCTAACATTGTGCATTTGCGTTGGCATGTCGATGCTTATTGGGGCGCAATGCCATCGGATGAAATTGAAGTGCGATATCGATTGAATAATGACCAATGGTCGGATTGGAAAGCAGTCAAAGAGGTAACGTATGAGGGGTTAATGGATGGAACTCACAATTTTGAGATTCAAGCCAAAGATATTTACGGTAATATTCAAAAGGTAATCAATAGTGTAGAATTTATTGTGCCCCCTCCGGCATATAAAAATCCACTTTATATAGCGCCGTTTGCCCTTCTTGTTATTATTATAATCATACTGATTTATAAAAATATTCAGGAAAGGATTCTACATGCCAAAAATATTCAAAACCAACGCATTCGCATTTCCAATGATCTCCATGATGATGTGGGGAGCAATCTTGGAAGTATCTCACTGATGAGCCAGCGGATAGGGAGGGATCGAGCGTTGGCTTTACACCTTAAAGAAGATGTTGGTCTGATCAGCGATACTGCGATCCAGACCGCCGAGGAACTTCGCGATATAGTATGGTATATCAACCCTAAAAATGATACGATCTTGAGCATGGACAACCGTCTCCGCGATATTGCTTATCGGCAGTTGCGCGGGATGGATCTTCAATTTCAGATGAATGATATTGTCAAAAGCGATGTCCGGTTGATAGGGATCCGCAGGACAATGCTGCTGATGTATAAAGAGATATTGCATAACATCATAAAACATGCAAAAGCGACCAAGGTGATGATCACCATCGATCATCAACCGGATACGTTTACCTTGTCGGTTCATGACAATGGAGTTGGATTCGATCATACGGAAGATTACTCCGGGAATGGTCTGAAGAGTCTTCAGCTGCGAGCCGATGAAGCAAAGGCCCGTTTAACGATCGAGTCAGCGAAAGGATCGGGGACAAATGTCACCGTTGTGTTCAACGATTTCACGGCGATATAAGTGTTCGAAAAAATATTGTATATTCATAACCTAATGCGAGATACTCTGTGAAACAACAAGCGAAAAAAATATCGGTCTGGGTGGTTGAAGACAACAATCTTTTCAGGAAGAATATTGTCGCGCTCATTAAGGACCAAAAAGATATGGTCTGTACCGGAGAATATGCTTCCTGTGAAGCCGCGGTAAAAAGCATTAAGACCAACGAAGTGCCCGATGTGATCCTTCATGATATCGGATTTATCGGAATGAACGGGATCAGCTGCGTGGAAGCGATCAAAAACGATCACCCCGATGTTCAGATCATAATGGTGACCGTGTATAATGACGGAGAGCATATCTTTGATGCTCTGTGCGCTGGGGCGACAGGATATCTGCTGAAGTCCTCTTCGGAAGCCGTGATCATCAATGCCGTGCATGATGTGATGGCCGGCGGGTCGCCCATGAATTCCAGTATCGCTCGGAAAGTGGTCGAAGTATTCGCTAAATCGAAAAAAGTATCGAAGGAATACAGTCTTTCCGATCGGGAAAAGGATATTCTCGGTTTTATTATTGAAGGATTTAGCAATAATATGATCGCTGATAAACTGCTTTTGAGTGTGCATACCGTTGATGCTCATCTGAGAAAGATCTATGAAAAACTGCATGTTCACAGCAGGGCCGGTGCAGCAGCAAAAGCACTGAAAGAACGGTTGGTTTAAAACACAAAACCCGGATACCATCCGGGTTTTGTGTTTTAAATGATGTTATTGAATAATATTATTTTGATTTGCTGTATTCAGTAGCTGCTTTCACAAAATCCCTGAACAGGGGATGCGGATTCAATGCTCTGGACTTCAGTTCAGGATGGAATTGCCCTCCCACGAACCACGGATGATCCTTCAATTCTGCGATCTCGACCAGATTATTATCCGGTGATGTCCCGCTGAAGACCATTCCGTGTTCTGCCAGGACCTTCCGAAATTTGTTGTTCACTTCATACCGGTGACGGTGACGTTCGTAGATGAGTTCCTTTTTATATGCTGCATATGCTTTCGTCCCTTTCTGCAGCACACAGGGATATGCACCAAGACGCATCGTGCCTCCCATGTTCTTGATCGATCTCTGGTCTGCCATCATATCAATGACGTTATATTTTGTCTTTTTGAATTCTGTACTGTTCGCCCCTGTCATACCGCAGACATTGCGCGCAAATTCAATGATCGCACACTGCATACCGAGACAGATACCGAAGAACGGTATCTTATTCTCACGGACATACTGGATCGCTTTGATCTTTCCTTCGATGCCTCGGATACCGAATCCGGGCGCAACGAGAAGACCATGTACGTCGGAAAGGATCTCTTTCACATTGTGCCCGTCCAATTCCTCGGCTCGGATCCATTTCAGATCCACAGCAACATCGTTTTCCGCTCCGGCGTGGATGAATGATTCCGAAATACTCTTATACGCATCCTTCAGTTCAGTGTACTTACCGACAAAGCCGATCGTGATCCTGTCGCCCGGTTCCTTCACGCGGTGAACGAAGCGTGTCCATTTCCGCAGATCCGGTTTGTTCGCTTTGAGGTTCAATTTTTCGAGGACGATCTTATCGAGACCTTCTTTCTCGAAATGGAGAGGAAGTTCATATATCGTTTCAACATCCCGTCCTTCAATGACTGCGTCGGTCTCGACGTTACAGAATAGTCCGATCTTTTCACGTACTTCGCGCGATAACCGTTTCTCCGTACGGCAGATGAGGATATCCGGCTGCATTCCGATCTCCAGCAGTGTTTTCACGCTGTGCTGAGTCGGTTTTGTTTTGATCTCGCCGGCGGATTTGATATACGGGATCAGTGTAACGTGGATGCTCAGCGCATTCCGTTTTCCGATGGAAAGGGTGAACTGGCGGATCGCTTCAAGAAAGGGGAGGGATTCGATGTCACCGACCGTTCCGCCGACCTCGGTAATGATCACGTCATATTTTCCGGTCGCACCGAGTTGACCCATCCGCTTTTTTATCTCGTCGGTGATATGCGGGATCACCTGGACCGTTGCCCCAAGATAATCGCCGCGCCGTTCCTTACTGATCACCTCATAGTAGATCTGTCCGGTGGTGGCATTGTTCATCTTGGAAGTATTCACATCCAAAAAGCGTTCATAATGCCCGAGATCAAGATCGGTTTCGGCTCCGTCGTCCGTGACATAGACCTCGCCGTGCTGATACGGGGACATGGTTCCCGGATCAACGTTGAGGTAAGGGTCCATTTTCTGGATGGTTACCCGCAGACCGCGGGATTTCAGGAGGAGTCCGAGTGAGGCAGCCGCGATCCCTTTTCCAAGAGATGAAACGACACCGCCCGTGACGAAGATATATTTTACATGCTGATGTGCCATAGGAGCCAATGATTAAATGAGAAAAAAATAAAACAATATTCCGCGCAAAAAATTAGGACCTGATCTCGTCCAATTCGTCCCACATTCGTACCGAACTGGTATCCTTGGTAAAGAACATTCCAAAGACGAAAGTGAACAACGCAATGGAGATCGGGTAGATCAGTCCGGCAAAATTATTTCCGGTCTGTGCCACCATATATACTCCTATCAACGGCACAAGTCCGCCGAAAACTCCGTTGCCGATGTGATACGGCAGGGACATTGATGTGTATCGGATCTTCGTTGGAAATAATTCCACCAGATAGGCGGCGATCGGACCGTAGACCATTGTTACAAAGATGACCTGAATGAAGACCAGGCCGCTCAGCATAACGGCGTTCGGATTGTTCGGATCAGCAGCAAAGAACTGCATTGCCATATAGATCGGATAATAACTCACCGCAGCGATCAGGCAGCCTGCCATAATGATCTTCTTCCTGCCGATCCTGTCGGAGAGTGCGCCGAAGACGATGAAGAACGGTGTTGCCAAAAGCAGCGCGACCGCAACGATGAAATTCGCCGTCATAAAATGGATCTTGAGAACGGTTTGAAGGTAATACAAAGCGTAGAATTGTCCGGTATACCAGACAACTCCCTGACCGGCGGTTGCTCCGAACAATGCCTTTGCCATGATCTTCCAGTTCTCTTTAGAACTGAATGCATCCTTCAGCGGATTCTTCGAGGTCTTACCGGCCGCTTTCATCTTTGTAAAAAGAGGTGATTCCTGCAGACGGATACGAATGAAATATGAAAAGACCACCAGAACGATCGAAAGAATGAACGGAATCCTCCAACCCCACTGTTTGAATGCTTCTTCGCCGAGCGAAGAGCGTACGGCCAGGATCACGCCGAGCGAGACGAATAATCCGAGCGTTGCGGTTGTCTGAATGAAACTTGTGTAGAATCCCCGCTTGTCGTCTGGACAGTGTTCGGCGATGTATGTAGCAGCGCCGCCGTATTCGCCGCCGAGTGCGAGTCCCTGCGTTAGACGGAGCAGGACGAGGATCGCGGGAGCAAGGATGCCGATCGATTCATACGTCGGAAGAAATCCGATCGCGGTCGTAGCGCCGCCCATCAACAGCAGAGTGACCAGGAACGCATATTTTCTGCCGACTACATCTCCGATGCGGCCAAAGAAGATGGCTCCGAATGGACGCACGGCAAATCCGGTCGCAAAGATCGCAAGCGTTGAGAGAAGTCCGGCGGTCGGATTCTCTTTCGGAAAGAATGAACTCGAAATGATCGGAGCAAGACTTCCGAAGATATAGAAATCGTACCATTCGATCATCGTTCCGGCGGACGAAGCGCCGATCACATTCCAGATCTTGTATTCTTTCAGGAAATCTGTATTTGCCATACGTGTTCTATTGATAGAGAGAAATACTGAGATTGAATGAAATTATTGTTTCTGAATGATCTGAATGACCTTTTGAAGATCTTCCGGAGTGTCGACCGGATGAGATTCATATTCTGTGATGACGCATTTGATCCTGTAACCATTCTCAAGAATTCTCAACTGTTCCAGTTTTTCAGCGTTCTCCAGCGGCGACGGTGACAGCGTAGTGTAATGCTGTAGGAATTCCGCACGGTAGACATAGATGCCGAAATGTTTATAGAACACAGTGCCGTTATACCAGTCCTCATCCTTTTTTGCATCCCGCACATGCGGAACGGGAGAGCGGCTGAAATACAATGCATAATTATTTTTATCGAGGAGAGCTTTCACAACATTCGGATTGAAGATGTCCTGATGTGATGAGGTCCGCTTCACCGCTGTTGCGACGACCGCATTCGGATCATCGATGAGCGCTCGGATGGTCTGGTCGATGAGCAAAGGATCGATGAGCGGTTCATCGCCTTGGATGTTGACGACGATATCCGCACTGAGATCCTTAGCAACAAGAGCGATCCTGTCGCTGCCGCTCTGGATGTCCACGGGGGTCATCTGCACATTCCCGCCGAATTCGCGGACCGCTGATTCGATCCTCGAATCGTCTGTTGCCACAACAACGCTTGTCAGCAGTGCTGATTTCGCTGACTGTTCATACACACGCCGAACCATCGTCTTTCCGCAGATATCCACCAACGGTTTTGCGGGAAGACGGGAGGAAGCGTACCGGGACGGTATGATGCCGACGATGTTCACGAGATCACTTTCGGTACTTTAAAGTGTTCTTCCGTTGCGGACGGAGCATTCATCAGTGCGATGTCCGTCGGTGTAGAGGGCTTTACAACATCTTCCCGGAATACATTCTTCAGTTCGATCACCTGGGCGAGCGGTTCAACGTTCGTTGTGTCGACCGAATTCAACTGCTCCATATATTTCAGGATGTCGTTGAATTGATGCGTGAACTTTTCCTTCTCCGTGTCAGAGAATTCCAGCTTAGACAATTTTGCGATATGTTCTACATCTTTGATGGTGACGGACATGGCTCAGTTCTCTTCTTTATAGTTCGTGGTGATGATCTCTTTTACGGAATTCATCAGCTGTATCTCTTGTTCACGTGTTGTAATATTCTTCGTTTCGATCGGATCGCCGACCAGGATCTCGATCCGTGCCGGCCGGATATCGAACGAACCCTTCGGCAGGATCTTGAAACTTCCGTTGATGGTGATCGGAACGAGCGGCACGCCGGATTTTGCCGCCAGGGAGAAAGCTCCTCGTTTGAACGGAAGCAATTTCCCGTCCCGTGTGCGAGTTCCTTCGGCAAACAGCAATACTTGTCCGCCGGAGCGAACATCATTTGCCGCACGATCGAGACTTTTCATCGCTTCGGTCCCTTTTCCCCGGTCGACCATGATATGATGTCCCCACCGGAGTGCCCAGCCCCAGAACGGAACGTAGGACAATTCCTTCTTGAACATGATGCGGATGTGCGGGAACGTATTCATCATCACAGGAATATCGAACATACTGGCATGGTTACTCACGAGGATGTAGTTTCCGTACGGATCGACCTTTTCCAGCCCTTTCACATCCATTTTTATGTTGCACAAGAATAGTGAAAAACGTGTCCAAGTTCTGCCGCTCCAAAAATAGACCCTTCCCGAACGGTCGAACGGAAGCGAGAGTATCGCCAGGATGGAAAATGGGACGCAAGTGGAAGCGATGATCACAAGCCGCAGCACTGTAATGAACCATCTCATATTGACTGCTCCGCAGCGCGTATGCGCTTCTCTATTGAAGGATGACTGTAGAACAAGAATTCAACGATCGGGTGTGGAGTCCGGTCTGCAAGATTCATTTCCGCGAGTTTATTCATGGTGGAAACGAACGCCGGAAGATTCTTCGTCCGATCAACTGCATACCGGTCCGCCTCGAATTCGTGTTTGCGTGAGAGGATATTCCCGAGCGGGGAAGTGAACAGAGAATAGATACCGAGCCACAGTGTCAGCAACGGAAGCGCGGCGAGTTGCGTGATAGAAGTGAATCCGAACCATTGGATCGATTCCGAGTACGCAAGCGACGTCAGGAATAATCCGGCAAAGATGCTTGCTGTCCCGACGGCGATCCCTTTCCAGATATGGCCGTGGGAGTAATGTCCCAACTCATGCGCGAAGACCGTCTCGATCTCATCCTCGGAAAAACTCTCCATCAACGTATCGCCGAGCAGGATCCGTTTTGATTTGCCGATGCCTGTGAATGCGGCATTCGCTTTCTTGGTGGTCTTGCTCAGGTTGAATGAATAGATCCCTTCAACGATCATTGAGGTGGACCGTGTCAACGCGGTGATCTTTTGTTTCAGCGGCGAATCCTCCAACGGCGTCAGTTTGTAGAAGAGCGGAAGGATGACGATCGGTGCGATCCGCGAAAGACCGATGGAGAAGATGAACAGCGTTATTGAAACGGGAAGCCACCAATACAAGTTAAAAGTCAAAAGGAAGAAATAGACAAGCACAGCCAATGGTGTGATGATAGGGATCGAGACCAGCAGTCCTTTTATTCCTTCCCAAAGCCATTGAAGGAATGTCTGATTGGACATGTTGTACCGGTGTTCAAGGATGAATCCGGAGAAGAAACTGAACGGTGATGAAATGACACTGCTGACCGCCCCAAAGAGCGCGGAAAAGATCAACAGAGCAATGTATGGATTGGACGTTATCGAGTAAGCGATTTGCTCGAATGAACGGCTGACTCCGGAAATGACCAGTACGATGGTGAACAAAAATGAGACAGTGCCGCCGGCGAGAGAAACGATCAGTTTCGTCCTATTATAGCGTTTCACATTCACGCTGGGCGCGGTTTCGTTCATAAACAAAAAAGGAACGACGTTCCGACGGGTGTCGGAGACATCTCAGCTTGTTTTTGGAAAATGAGTAAACCGACAGTGAAGAGAGCGGATTGGTTATCTGTGGTTTAATGAAAATACAAAAGGGGAAAGGAAAAAACAACTGATGTTTTTTCACCGTTCCCCTGTGTTTTAATGATTGGAAAGTCTTGTTCGGACTGTGTGGGGTCATTCACCGGTGAGAAAGCGGACCTTGCCGCTGGCAAGATCGTAGATGCCTCCCAGAACCAGCAATTCGCCTTTGACCATGGCGTCGAACAGTATGGGGCTCATTTTCATTGTCAGTCCGATCTGTCCGTGCACATTTTCCTTGATACATTCGCTCAGCAATTCCTTCTCTTCCGTTTTTTTCTCACGCACTTTTGCAACGGCCGGTGCGATTCGCCGGACGATCGAGCCGATATTCGGCGGCACCGTGCCACCCGCAATGGTCGCTTTAACCGCACCGCACGATTCATGTCCGAGAATTACCAGTGTGTGTGCATGCAGATGTTCCACCGCATATTCTATGCTGCCGAGCGCCAATGAATCCACTACATTGCCGGCGAGCCGGATAACAAAGAGCTGGCCGATGGATTCGTCAAAGATCAATTCGGGCGGCACGCGGGAATCGCTGCAGGTGACCACAATGGCGAATGGTGTCTGTCCGTTGGCAGTCGCTGCGCGCTGCGAGGAAAGGTCCTTCCGTTTCAGCGAACCGGAGACGAACCGTTTATTCCCCTCGGTGAGACGAAGAAGGTTGGAGACGACGCTTCGTTCTTCCTCGGTTTCTACGGTCTCTTTGTGATCATTTGAAACGACTCCATGTTTTTCGGAAACGTAGATCGTCTCATGTCTTGGTTTTTTATCCGCGCCATCCCGTTTTGTCTCTTCATTCATTGTTTGAATGGACTTAGCGATCTGCGTTGAGATCCTTTGGTGGAGTTCGGATGGTTTTATCGGTTGATGTTCCTGAGCTGCGGTACGGATAGTGAAAGAACAGATAATGACTAGAACAATTTGATACCGTTTCATAGGATTGGGCGTAGTTGTAGTGAGAGTTCAGTGAACGCCATAGTGCATTGCAACACATGTGCCAAAATTTACGACGGTAAATGGTGTGTTTTTAGTGAGGTACACCAATCAGTTCAAGTCCGGTGTGAGGACTATTGTGCAGTTGAACAGGGATGAAAAAGAAAAATCCCGCCGGACGGTATCCTGCGGGATTTTTCACTACGTTTGATGAGCGGATTATTTTGTCTTTTTTATTTCTTTCGGCTCTTCATTCTTCTTTCCGAACTTCGCGCGGAGATCTTCCAGCGAGTATGAACGCTCTTTGAACGGTTCGGCATCGACCTTTTTCTTCGCCGGTGACGCGATGCTCTGCTGTGAGCGCATGGAAAGGGCGATACGTTTCAATTGTTCGTTCACTTCCATCACGCGCACTTTTACGATCTGACCAACCTTCACGACCGTTTTGGCATCTTCCACATATCTATCCGCCAGTTGGGAGATGTGGACGAGACCATCCTGATGGACGCCGATGTCGACGAATGCACCGAAGTTGGCCACGTTGGTGACGACCCCTTCAAGCTCCATTCCAGGTTTCAGGTCCGAGAGTTCTTTGATGCCGTCCTTGAATGTTGCGTACTTGAACTCTGCACGCGGATCACGTCCCGGTTTCTTCAATTCCGAGATGATGTCGCGGAGAGTCGGTTCGCCGACGGTCTTGGTGACGTACTTTTTGATATCAAGTTTGTCCAACGATGCCGGGTTCTTCATCACTTCATCGAACGTCAGTTTCACATCCGTGAGGATCTTTTCAACGATGGGATAACTTTCGGGATGAACACCGGAACTGTCCAGCGGATTCTTTGCATTACGGATGCGGAGGAATCCAGCCGCCTGTTCGAATGCTTTCGGACCGAATTTCGGCACTTTCGTCAGTTCTTTTCGGCTTTTGAAAGCTCCTTTTTCATTGCGGTATTCCACGATGCTCTTTGCCAACGGTGCATTGATTCCGGCAACGTAGCTGAGCAGTTCTTTCGATGCCATGTTCAGGTCCACGCCGACGAAGTTCACGCAGCTCTGAACCGTCTCTTCCAGTTTCTTTTTGAGAAGCTTCTGGTCCACATCGTGCTGGTATTGGCCGACACCGATCGACTTCGGATCGATCTTCACCAATTCGGCGAGCGGGTCCTGCAGACGGCGTCCGATGGAGATGGCGCCGCGGACGGTGATATCCAATTCCGGGAATTCATCGATCGCCACTTCGCTGGCGGAGTAGATGGATGCACCCGATTCGTTCACAACCACTTTCACCGGTTTCTTTTTTATTCCTTTCAGTGCTTCGGCAATGAACTCATCCGTTTCGCGGCTTGCTGTACCGTTGCCGATGGCGATGAGTTCAATATTATATTTCTCGATCATTTTTTGGACGATCTTCTTCGCATTCTCCCGCTGTGCTTCTCCTGAGGTGTGCGGGAAGACGGCGATGTATTCGGAGAATTTTCCGGTCTCATCCATCACCGCCACTTTGCATCCGGTCCGGAATCCGGGATCGACGCCGAGTGTCGGCTTCATTCCGGCAGGAGAGGAGAGGAGCATCTCGCGGATGTTCGCTTCGAAGGTCCTGATGGACTCGAGATCGGCGATCTCTTTCTTATTGAGACGCACTTCGCTGATGATGGTGGTCTTCATCAAGCGGTCGAATGCATCCTTCAGCATGTTGGAATAGTATAGGCGGACCGCTTCGATCTGTGATTTCGATTCCTGTGTCTCCAGAAAATTCTGCACATATTCTTCGCTGTAGAGGACCGAGAACGAAACGATCCCTTCGGCCTCGCCTCGCCGCATGGCGAGCATGTTGTGCGGTTGGATATCCTTCACTTTGAATTTATAATCGCGGTACATCTCGAACTTCGTTGTGCCGACGGGAAATTTCTTCTCGTCGATGGTGGAGACGAATGTTCCTTCGGTGAGCATCATCTCGCGGATGTGCTGGCGGTATTCTGCTTTTTCGGAGATCTCTTCGGCGAGAATGTCCGATGCTCCGGCAAGAGCTTCCTGGATCGTCTTTACTTCGAGTTTTTTGGAAAGGAATTTCTCCGCTTCTTTCTCAAGATTCACACGCTTTGCGTCGGGATTATTCTTCGCTTTGATCCATTCGGCGAGCGGTTCCAGTCCTTTTTCTTTTGCGATCGTTGCGCGGGTCCGCTTCTTCGGTTTATACGGAAGATAAAGGTCCTCAAGCTCGGTCTTCGAGAGACATTCCTGGATGGTCTTCTTCAGTTTCGGGGTCAGTTTCTTCTGTTCATCGATCGATTTCAGGATGGTTTCTTTTCGTTCTTCCAATTCCAGCAGATAATCGAAGCGGTCGAACAAGTTGCGCAGCTGTGTTTCGTCCATTTCACCGGTCTTTTCCTTACGGTACCGGGCGATGAAGGGAATGGTGCCGCCGTCCGCGCGGAGTTCGAGTGCTGCGGCGACCTGTTTCGGCTGAAGGGTGAGTTCCTGGGAGAGAAGTTTCGGGATATCAAGCATAGAGCAATGGATAATTGAAAATGAATAATGATCGATTCACCGCAGAGACCGCGGAGAACACAGAGAGTTAAGGAGTTGTACAAACAAAGCACCGCAGAAATAACCGGCATTTCCGCGGTGCAGTGCAAAGATAGAAGAGAATTGGTGAAGAACAAAAAGAAAAAT
>JBMOHT010000056.1:0-20483 GCA_049317705.1 Bacteroidota bacterium
GAGACGATCAAACATCGTTTCCTTCCGTATATCGTTGTTATTGTGGATGAACTTGCCGACCTGATGATGACCACGGCGAAGGAAGTGGAAGAATCCATCGCCCGTATCGCACAGCTCGCCCGTGCGGTCGGTATCCATCTCGTGCTTGCCACGCAGCGTCCTTCAGTGGATGTGATCACCGGTGTGATCAAAGCGAATTTCCCGTCCCGTATCGCGTATGCGGTCTCCTCGAAGATCGATTCACGAACGATCCTGGACGGAAGCGGAGCAGAACAATTGATCGGACGCGGAGATATGCTGTATCAATCTTCCAGCAGTCCCAAAGCGATCCGTATGCAGAACGCGTACATCTCCACGGAAGAAGTGGAAGGGATCGTGGAGCATATCGGTAAGCAAAAAGGGTACAGCAAAATGTATGAACTTCCTTCCGCACTCGAGAAGAAAAAAGGGGGCGGCGGCAGCGGCGGCGGTGACCGTGATGAATTGTTCGAAGAAGCGGCGCGCATCATCGTCCGTCATCAGCAGGGTTCTGTCTCACTGCTCCAGCGGCGTCTGAGCGTCGGATATTCCCGCGCAGCGCGTTTGGTGGACCAGTTGGAAGATGCCGGTATCGTCGGACCGTTCGACGGCAGCAAAGCGCGTGAAGTGATCATCGAAGATGAATCGCAATTGGAAATCATTTTGAAGAGTCTATAACTGATGATGAAGACCATTGCGATCCTCGTGATATTCCTCGGTACCATGTCTGCCCAGGAGCTTTCTCCCGCAGCCGTTCTGGAGAATGTCCGCGCTCAGTATTCCCATATGAATGACGTCTCCGCATTGTTCACACAGAATGTGAAGATGAAATTCAAACGGAACGGACAATCCGCAACGGGGATGGTGAAGATCAAAAAAGGGAACCGATACCGTCTGGAGACAGAACAGCAGACGATCGTGACGGACGGCAAAACGATCTGGATGTATAATCCCCGCACCAAACAGGTCCTGCGTGATGTGTACAAGCAGAACCGTGTTCAATTCTCTCCCGATAAATTCCTTCTCGGTCTGCCGAAAGAATTTACCGCACTCTCACTCGAAAAAGATTCCTCTGATATCATTTTAACGCTCCAGCCATCGCAATCAGGTACGACCTCATCAATGATGACCGGTCTGAGAGTATGGGTCAATCCGGCGACATGGATGTTCCATAGTCTTGAGATCACCGATAAGAACTCTACGGTCACGCGGTTCGATCTGACGGATATCCGATTCAATAAAGGGATCGCCGATGCCGAATTCATGTTTACGGTAACTCCGGAAATGAAGGTCGTTGATATGCAGTCGCTGAAATAACACCGCACAATGAGATCAATCGTAAAAAATAGCATCAGCACGCTGTTCAGTATCCTGTTATCCGGATTGTTCCTGTATCTGGCTTTCCGGGGGAAGGATATCGGACTGCTTTGGCGTTCGCTGATCGAGGTCTCGTGGGGATGGTTCGTGCTGCTCTTTGTCGGCAGCGCGCTGAGCCATGTGCTGCGGGCATGGAGGTGGAAGTATCTGTTGTATCCGATCAAACAGGATGTCTCGCTGAGGAATTCATTCTCCGTGATCATGATCGGATATCTGATCAACAATGTCGTCCCGAGACTGGGCGAGTTCGTCCGTCCGTATTCCATGAAACGGCTGGAAGGGATATCCCGAAGTGCGACCATGGGTACGATCGTCCTTGAGCGGATCCTGGATCTGGTGACATTTGCGATGTTCGTACTGACAGTGTTCGCATTGTACTCTAACCAGTTCGTCATTTGGTTCCCGTCTATGGCGAACTTTGAGTGGCTCTTTGTTGCCGGAGCAGCAGTGATGATGGTCGTCTTTATCCTGATGTTCCTGAAAGCGGAGATGATGCTGCAGTTCGCTAAACGATTCCTTGGTCTTCTGCCGGCGAAAATGCGTATCACTGCGGAGAAGATCTTCGATTCATTCATTACCGGATTCCAGGCATCGAAATATCCCGGCAATTATTTTATGATCGCCGTTACGAGTATCCTTATCTGGCTTTCCTATATCGTTCTGCTGTATGTGCCGTTCTTTATCTATGATTTTTCGAGGATCCCCGAGATCAATTTCGGCGCAGCCGCTGTACTGAATGTCGCGTCAGGATTCGCGTTTGCATTGCCGACGCCGAGCGGTATCGGCAGTTACCATGCTTTCACATTGTTTGCGTTAACGGAAATGTTCAAGGTAGATCCGGCTGAAGCGCTGAGTTATGCGGTGTATACGCATGCAGTCGGTTTTCTGACGACCACCATCCTCGGATTGTATTTTTTTATTGTGGACAAGATGCATGTGGGTGATGTCGTTGCGCCGAGCGATACGGATGAGAATCGGTCATGAGATCCATCGTGCTGTTATTCATGACGGTGACGATCGGTCTGTCTCAACAGCGTGAGCCGCGGCAGATCGCTTCGGAACGAGAGAACACTCCTTCAATCTTCGGAGGAATGGGTGTTCATGTAGTTTCCGCCGCAGACATCGTCGGCTATATCAATGCAACAACAACACAATCGCAGCGTGTGGATGATTTCGGAACAGCAGTGGATTTTTTCGGAGGAATTGATATTCCGGTCGGTTCGGACTGGGGTATTGCGATCGAGCATTCGTATCTCTTCAAAACGTACACCGTGCCGGGAAATCTGGGCGGGGTCTATGATCTGTATTATTCGATCCAAGCTCCGTCCATTCTGCTGCAAAAAGTGATGAAGGGGAAAGGATATTTCGTGAAGTTCTCCGGCGGCGGGGGGTATCATTTCGGATCGATGACGCAAAAGGTCTCAACGTTCGGAGTGACGACGGAATATACGGCACGCGGGATCGGTATCGTGTTCGATGCAGTTGCTCAAACCGCATTTGGAGAGGATCTGTACGGATATATCGGAGGTACAACTGGCTCGGGCTTTCTCGGTACGTTGAAGGAGGGGAATGGGAACAGCTTGAAAATGCCCCGCACGGGAGCAGAGGTGTCATTGAATTATTTTCACGCAGGGATACGGTTCGGGATAGTGCAATATTTTTAATACGACAACATTCAACATCACAAGGGGAACATGAAATATCTTCAACTTATTCTGTGTGCATTCATTCTGTGCGCGCAATTCACCGATGCTCAAAAAAACAAGACCACCACTAAAAAAGGAAAGACACCAGTGAGCGAACAACAACCGAATCCGAAAAAGGGATTTGTCGTCATTCAGACAAGTCTGGGAAATATCACCATTCAGCTGAATGATTCCGCTGCACCGAAGCATTCCGCAAACTTCCGTAAACTTGCGAAAGAAGGTTTCTACGACAGCACGACATTCCACCGTGTCATTCCCAATTTCATGATCCAGGGAGGCGATCCGAACTCGAAGAGCGGCGACCGCAGCACCCATGGGATGGGCGGTCCGGACTACCGCATCGATGCGGAGATCGGTCTTTCGCATGAACGCGGAGTGATCGCCGCGGCACGTCAGGGTGATCCGATCAATCCTCAGCGGATGTCCAACGGCAGTCAGTTCTACATCACCGTCGTTCCCACGACATTCCTGGATGGACAGTATTCAGTGTTCGGTAAGGTCGTTGAAGGAATGGAAGTAGCGGATAAGATCGTTGCCGTGCCGAGAGATCCGCGCGACAATCCGCTCGAAACAGTGATGATCATTACAATGACCGTGATCGAATAACCGATCCTCGCAGAAGGGCTGTTCAAGCACATTTCATGGCAAAGACCAAAGAAAAATTCGATGTTGAGCCGTTCATCGCTTCCTTCAAGAAGGGACAGTTCGCCCCGATGTACTTTTTCTGCGGTGAGGAAACGTTCCTGATCGATGAAGTTGTCGAAGCACTCATCAAATATGCCGTGGACCCGTCGATGAAAGAATTCAATTTCGACCTCATCCACGGGAGTGAGATCGACGGGAAGAAGATCGTTTCGCTGGCGTCCTCCTATCCGATGATGGCGGAACGCAGGGTCGTGATCATCAAGGATTTCGACAAGGTGAAGGAGAAGGATGCGCTGGAAGCGTACGCCGAACAGCCCTCTGCAACGACAACGCTCGTGATGGTCGCACATTCCGCCGACCTGAGAAAAAAACCGTACAACACTTTCAAAAAACTCGGGATCATTCACGAAGCTTCGCTGCTGCGGGATTATGAGATCAACGCATGGATCGAATCCCGTTTGAAACGGATGAAACGGTCGATGGAGCCCGCGGCAGTACAGCTCCTGGCAAATTACGTCGGCAGTTCGATGCGCGAACTGACGAATGAGATCGAGAAGGTCCTGCTGACGATCCCCGAAGGGGCAGCCATCACCGCGAAAGATGTTGAACGTGTCGTCGGTGTCTCGCGCGAATTCACACCGTTCGAACTTTCCAATAAGATCGCGGAAAAGAAGACCGCCAAAGCGATGGAGATCGCCGACCGACTCATCGGTTCCGGCGAGAGTCCGGTGGGATTGATCGCCGTGTTGACGCTGCATTTCATCAAGTTGTGGAAGATCCAGGATGCGGTCCGTCAGAAAAAGAGCGAACAGGAAATGCTGCAGTTCACGTACCGCAATTCCTACGCATTGAAGGAAAGTTTGGAACAGGTGAGGAACTTCCGTCCCGCCGAGATCGAGAATGTGTTCGTTCTTCTCGCGGAAGCCGATCTTTCCGCCAAATCCGGCGGTGATGCAAAACTGATCATGTCCAGATTGATCTCGGAGATCGTCTCCGGAACGGTCGCCACGCAGGAAGAAGCTGTGGTGTTATGAGACTCTTTGCGCCCCCGACATCAGAGGAATGGCTGTTCATTGTGGTCGTCTTTTTCCTGGTCGGGATGATGGTCGCTGCGGCGGAATTGATCAGGCGTCTGCTGAACGGAGGGTCGGAGGTCACGCGAAAATTCGTCCACATCATTGCCGGCGTGCTGATGATGTGTTCACCGTTCGTCTTCAATTCCGGTATCCCGGTCCTGACGATCACCGGTATCATGATCGTAGCAACATTCCTTTCCATCAAACTCGATTTCCTCAAAAGCCTTCATGGAATCGACCGCTCATCGTACGGCACGACGTATCACCCGCTCTCATTCTTTCTGCTGGTCCTCCTTTTTTGGGATGTTTCACCCGTCATTTTAACCATCTCGATCTCGATCCTCGCCATTCCGGACGCACTGGCGGCAATGGTGGGGCAGCGGGTGAAGGATCCGCATTTCATCGATCTCGATCTGGAGCGGAAAACGGTGGAAGGGACGATGACCATGTTCGTCTCATCATTCCTCTGCATCTTCGGACTCTTCGAATATTTCCATATCCAGACTGCAGTTCCAGTATTCATTGTCGTGCTGGTGATCTCGATGTTCGTGACCGGGTGGGAGTTGATCAGTTTCAAGGGATCGGACAATCTGACGGTCCCGATGAGCGCTGCATTTCTTCTGTATTATTTCATGTTCCCGACAACGGTCCATCCTTCCGAACAGATGATCCTTGCGACGGTGCTCGGCGTGCTGATCGGATTATTCTCCTACTATTTCAATTTCCTTTCACTCAGCGGGAGCGTCGCGACATTCCTCCTTGCGACCATCGTCTTCGGCATCGGAGGATGGATGTGGACAATACCGATCCTGACATTCTTCATCGCTTCAAGTCTGCTGTCCAAGTACGGAAAAGCGAAAAAGAAAAAACTCGAACTCATCTTTGACAAATCGAGTAAACGTGATTCGGGACAGGTGGCGGCGAACGGAGGATTGGCGGGACTCATAGTCATTCTGTGGTATTCCTTTCCTGAACGGGACGAATTCTACGTTCTCTATCTTGCATCGATCGCCGCAGTTACGGCTGATACATGGGGAACAGAGATCGGTACATTGCTGAAAGGAAAGCCTCGATCCATCATCACCTTCCGTCCGGTCGATGTCGGAACGAGCGGCGGTGTTTCTTTGGCGGGATTCATCGGCGGTGCGGTCGGTGCGGGATTGATCATTGTATCCGCAGCAGTGTTTGAACCATCGTTCATTTCGCTGACCATTTCGGCGAAACTGATACTGAGCGGTGTGATCGGTTCTGCTGTCGACAGTCTGCTTGGTGCAACGATCCAGGCACAATATCAGACTGTGGATGGTGACGTGACCGAGCGAACAACAGTGCACGGTGTTCCGACAACACTTGTGCGGGGATTCCGCTGGATGAATAACGATCTTGTCAACCTTTGCTGCGGACTCTCCGGTGCTCTGGTCGCATATATTTTGCTTTAACCCGTAAAGATTGGTACCTTGATTTATGATGACAAAAACAGTGAACGTGCAATCCATAAAGATCGGCGGAGGTAATCCTCTGGCGCTCTTTGCGGGTCCCTGCGTTGTTGAGAACCGCGACATGATCCTATTCACTGCAGAAAAAGTGAAAACGATCAGCGCAAAATTCGATATGCCGGTAGTTTTCAAATCGTCTTACAAAAAAGCGAACCGAACAAGCATGACCGGATTTGTTACGATCGGTGTGGATGAAGCATTGAAGATACTGGACGAGGTGAAGCACACCTTCGGGATGCCGATCGTCACGGATATCCATACGGCCGAAGAGGTCAGTGCGGCGGCACAAGTGGCGGATGTCCTCCAGATCCCGGCATTCCTTTGCCGTCAGACCGATCTGCTGATAGCTGCCGGAAAGAGCGGAAGAGCGGTGAATATCAAAAAAGGTCAATTTCTTGCTCCGGATGATATGAAACATCCGGTGGAGAAGGTCGCATCGACGGGAAACACGGACATTCTTGTCTGTGAGCGAGGGACATCATTCGGATATCACAATCTGGTCGTTGATATGCGCGGATTGGTGATCATGAAAGAGCTCGGATATCCCGTCGTTCTGGATGCAACACATTCCGTTCAGCTGCCGAGCGGTGAGAACGGGAAAAGCGGCGGTCAGCCGGAATACATCTTCCCGTTGTCGCGCGCAGGCGCAGCAGTCGGGATCGATGCATTATTCGTTGAAACGCATCCGGATCCGTCCAAAGCATTGAGCGATGCCGCAAGCCAGCTTCCGCTGACCCGGCTTGAAGAATTGTTGAAGCAAGTCACCGCTATAGATAAGACCGTCAAAGGATTCTGATACCATCATGTCCAACGAATCGATCGATATACAGCGAGCACAACGGGTCATCCGCATGGAAGCGGAATCCGTCGCCGCTCTCGAAAAGAACCTCAATGCCTCTTTTCAAAAGGCAGTGGATATTCTCTACGCGTGCAAAGGCCGTGTCGTTGTCACCGGAATGGGAAAGTCGGGCATCATCGCACGGAAAATGGTAGCAACGATGAATTCCACCGGCACCCCTTCAATCTTTCTCCATCCTTCCGATGCCGTTCACGGTGATCTCGGGATGGTGAGGAATGATGATGTGGTGATCTGTATCTCGAAGAGCGGCGATACGCAGGAAGTGCGTCAACTGATGCCGATGTTCAAACGGATCGGTGTACCGACGATCTGCATGGTCGGAAATATGAATTCGCATCTCGCACAGCAGTCTGACGTTGCCCTCGATATCACCGTGAAAGAAGAAGCGTGTCCTCATAATCTGGCGCCGACCACCTCCACCACCGCAACCCTGGCAATGGGTGATGCGCTCGCCGTGACACTGCTGGAGAAAAAGAATTTTACCGCCGATGATTTTGCCATGTTCCACCCGGGCGGAAATCTGGGAAAACGTTTGCTGCTGAAGATCGAAGAACTGGCGGTCACCGGCGAACAAACGCCGAAGATCGGGCTCCGTGCGAGTTTGAAAGATGCGATCCTTGAAATGACCTCAAAGCGTCTCGGCGCAACAAGTGTCGTGGAAGAGAACGGACAATTGGCCGGCATCATAACGGACGGTGATCTTCGCAGACTTCTGCAAAAGACGACGGACGTGACCGGTTTGACAGCGGAACAAGTGATGACAAAGAATCCGAAAACGATCCGAAAAGGGACCCTGGCATCGATCGCACTGCAGGAGATGGAACAGTTCAGCATCACTCAGCTCATTATTGTCGATGATGAACGGAAACCGTACGGTGTTGTTCATCTGCACGATCTTGTGCGGGCCGGACTTGGCGGAGAATCCTCTCAGTGAGACCGTTCATCGCTGCTGCATTCATAATTTTTTTGCTGGCCGGATGCGAAGAGAAAGTCAGGCCTTCAGTGCTCAACGGCGTTTCCGGAACGCAGCTTCCATCGCAGGAGAGCTGGAATTCCACCATCACGTTCTCCGATTCCGGGATCGTGAAAGCGGTCGTCCGCGCCGGTCATATCTACGCGTATGATAATTCCAGGACCACGTTCCTGGAGTCGGGACTGATCGTAGATTTTTACGATGAGTTCGGCAGGCATACAACAAAACTGACATCCATCCGCGGTTCGGTGGATGAGGCAACGAATAATCTTGAAGCAGTCGGTCACGTAGTGGTCACATCGGACAGCGGGACCGTTGTGCGGACAGAGAAAATGTTCTGGACGAATGCAACACAGCTCATCCATTCGCCGGACTTCGTCCACATCACATCGCCGACGGAGGATCTGACCGGAACGGGATTCGAATCGGACCACAATCTTCGGAATTACCGGATCTTCAAAGTGAACGGAACGGCAGACCGTAAATGAAGAGATATCTGCTGATACCGATGCTTCTGATCGGAATGGTCTTTGCTCAGAAGCCCGATCTGATCGTCCTGCAGAATGCCGATATCTTTGCCGGGAAAAGACTGGAGAGCGGTGAAGATGTGCGTGAATTGACGGGAAATGTACAGTTTCGGCAGGGAACGACAAGAGTGTGGTGCGACAAGGCGATACAGTATCTGAACAGGAATGAAGTGGAACTGATCGGCAGTGTGAAGATCATCCGTGACACGGTGACACTGACGGCAAGGAAGGGAAGATATTTCGGCAATACGAAGCGGGCGGACGGTGAAGGAAATGTGAAACTGAAGACACCGCATGTTGTTCTGTATGCGGATATCGGTACATATTATATGGATGAGAACCGGGCATTCTTCCAACGGAATGTCCGGGTGATCGATTCAACGACGATCATCTATTCGGACCAGCTGACGTATTACGAGAAGGAGCGAAAATCCGAAGCGATGCTGAATGTTCGGGTAGTGAATCCCGATGACAATCTTACGATGTTCGGGAATTATCTCATCCATTCCGACTCGACACATTACACCAAGATCTCCGAGAATCCGAGACTGATCCAGATCGATACGACGGAAAAAGGGGAGATCGATACGCTTGCGGTGAAGAGCATGGTGATGGAATCGTATGATGATTCCACGAAACGGATGATCGTGAAGGACAGTGTGGTGATCGTCCGCGGCGAGATGTCGGCACGGAGCGGACTGGTGAATTTCTACCGGCAGGATGGAAGGATAGACCTGTTCGAAAAGCCGATCGTCTGGTATCAGGAGAATCAGGTCACGGGCGACACGATCATGCTCGTCTTGGAGAAGAACCGGTTGAAGACCGCTTCCATCAAGACGCGGGCGTTTGTATTATCGCAGAGTGATTCTGCATATCCACTCCGGTATAATCAGTTGACCGGCCGTTCGATCCTGATGACATTCAAGGACAATAAACTGCAGCAGACGTACGTTCAGCGGAATGCGATCAGTCTTTACTATTTGTACGGCGACAGTGCAGGGAATGGTGTGAATAAGACGAGCGGCGATGCGATCCTGATGAAATTCAATGATAGTAAACCCGAGACGATCAAGATCACTGCCGGGATCGAAGGATCGTATTATCCGGAGAATCTGCTGCTGAAGGATGAGTCAAAATATAATCTTGACGGTTTTTTTCTGCGGACGGACCGTCCAAAATTCACTACAGTGTTCCCGACAAGACCGAAACTATGAGTGAGCAAATAACACAATCGTTGACCCTGCGTGCCGAACATCTTGTAAAAAAATACAAGAAGCGGACCGTCGTGAATGATGTTACCGTGTCGGTGAATCAAGGCGAGATCGTCGGACTGCTCGGTCCGAACGGAGCGGGCAAATCGACCTCTTTCTATATGATCGTCGGTATGATCCGTCCCAACGGCGGGAAGGTCTTCCTGGATGAGAAAGATATCACCAAATTGCCGATGTATAAACGGGCCCGATTGGGTGTCGGATATCTGACGCAGGAAGCATCAGTGTTCAGAACGATGAGCGTGAGGGACAATATTCTATCCGTTCTTCAGATGACGAAATTTACGAAGAAAGAACAAGCCGAGCGTACGGACAAATTGCTGGAAGAGTTCAGTCTTACGCATATCGCGAAGAGCAAAGGATTCATGCTCTCCGGCGGTGAACGGCGAAGAACGGAGATCGCGCGCGCCATGGCGACCGACCCGAAGTTCATCCTGTTGGATGAACCGTTCGCGGGTATCGATCCGATCGCCGTAGAAGATATCATGGAGATCGTGAAGCAGCTGAAGTTCCGGAATATCGGCGTGCTCATTACGGACCATAATGTGCATGAGACGCTGACTATCACTGACCGTTCCTATCTGCTGTTCGAAGGGAAGATCCTAAAAGCAGGCAATGCGGAAGAATTGGCGAACGATCCTGAAGCGCGGCGGCTGTATCTGGGTGAAGGATTCAAATTAGACCGTTACGAATAATTACTTATCAAAGGAAAAGCAATGGTTGTTGTTGTTCAGCAAAATGCCTCAGAAAAAGAGATCGAAGGGATCATCAAGATACTGCATGATTTCGGATTCGATGTGCACCGTTCCACCGGTGTGAATCAAACAGTGCTTGGTGCGATCGGCGTGAAACCGGATTTTGACACGCGTCAGGTGGAAGTGCTGCCGGGAGTTGCGCATGCATACCGGATCACAGAGCCGTATAAGCTCGCAAGCCGTTCCTTTAAAAAAGAGGGAACGGTCATAAAATTTAAGAACTGTGAGATCGGCGGAGATGCCATTGTTGTAATGGCAGGTCCGTGTTCCGTTGAGAGTGAGAAACAGATATTCACCGTAGCGGAAAGTGTCGCAAAAGCAGGAGCGAAATTCCTCCGCGGCGGCGCATTCAAACCGCGTTCTTCGCCGTATGCATTCCAGGGAATGGGTGAAGACGGATTGAAGCTGATGCGCAGAGCGGCGGATGAATTCGGACTGCTCGTCATTACTGAAGCAATGGACGGTACCCAACTTGAACTGATCGAAAAATATTCCGACATCATTCAGGTCGGTGCGCGGAACATGCAGAACTACAATTTCCTCCGGGAACTCGGGAAATCGACAGTGCCGGTGATGCTGAAGCGCGGACTTTCCGCAACATTCGAGGAATGGCTTATGTCCGCCGAATACATCCTTTCCGGCGGCAATAAACAAGTGATGATGTGCGAACGGGGTATCCGTACTTTCGAGACGGCAACACGGAATACGATGGATATCAGCGCTATCCCTGTCGTTCACGCGAAGAGTCATCTGCCCATCATTGCGGATCCGTCACACGGTATCGGAATTCGCGACAAGGTGATCCCGATGGCGCGCGCGGCGGTTGCAGCGGGTGCAGACGGCATCATTGTTGAAGTGCATAACGATCCGGACCATGCAAAGTCGGACGGACCGCAGTCACTCTTCCCGAACCAGTTCGAAGAGATGATGAAGCAGATCCGCGTGATCGCCGAAGCGATCGGCAGAAAAATAGCATAAGGTATAGTTTCAGAACATTGCCGCAGATGACACAGGTTTTTCATAACATTCTTCTGTGACATGTGCGGCTTTTTATTGCACCATGAAAAAATTATCAACCATAAATATTGCGATCATCGGAACCGGCGTCATCGGCGGTTCGCTCGGTCTTGCCATCAAGCAGAGTATTCCGAATGCTGTGGTCACAGGGTATGACGAATCGGGGCAACTCGCGTCGGCGCTCCGCCGTGAAGCGGTCGATTTCGGCTCAGCAACTGTCGAATCGGCAGTGCATGATGCCGACATCATCTTTCTCTGTACTCCCGTTCAGACGATCCTTGAACTCATTCCTGTCGTTTCCCGCCATTGTAAAAAAAGTGCGATCATCACCGATGTAGGGAGTACTAAGCAATCCATCGTCCTGAAAGCAAAAAAGTTTTTCGCTGCAGCAGGAATCTTCGTCGGCGGTCACCCGATGGCGGGTTCTGAGGGAAAAGGGATCGAATACGCCGATCCGCTTCTGTTCCAGAATGCGACCTATGTGCTGTGTGCGGACGGCCCGCTGAAGAAGAATATCCGACCGTTGACCGCCATACTCCATTCGATCGGTGCCAGAATATTGTTTCTCGATGCGAAGGACCACGACAGGATCGCCGCGACCATCAGTCATTTACCGCAGCTGATCGCCGTCGGCATGATGAATATGGCGGGGAAGAAGAACTCGGTCCACCAGGCGTACCTGCAGCTTGCGGCGGGCGGATTCCGCGACATTACACGCATAGCGTCGAGTCCGTACGGAATGTGGAAGGATATCCTCGCTCATAATTCAGCCGATATCCGAACGGTCATTAAAGAATTTACAATACTGCTGTCCGCGTTTGAAAAGGACCTTCGCACTGCTGAAGGTCAGAAAGCATTTTCCGCCAGGTTCAAGGATGCGAAGGAACTGCGCGATGCGATCCCAAAGAATTCGAAAGGATTCCTCCATCCGCTCCATGAAGTGTATGTCTCGGTAGATGATAAGCCGGGTGTATTGTCATTGATGACCACCGCATTGTTCCGGGCGAAGATCAGCATCAAAGATATCGAACTGCTGAAGATCCGCGACGGTCGAGGAGGAACGTTCCGTCTTTCATTCGAGACAAAAAAAGAAGCTGACACGGCTGTAACGGTCCTTCAAAAGAAGCATTTCAAAACCCTGTAGTATTCCATTCACGGAATACTGCATCATCTTCGCACTCCTATGAACCCGTATGAACGTATGGAATACCCGCTTCGGCAGCCTTCACGGTTCGTGAACACGGTGTCGGTCATTTCCATTTTTGTCTCCTGCTATCAGATCTACGATGCGGTCTCGACAATGTATTTCATGGAATCATTGTCCGATGCCGGATCCCTTCCGGTCTCGGAAGAACTGATCAGATCATTGTCACCGTCGCCGGCCGCGAACTATTTTGAGATGTTCATTGCCGTAATGATCATTGTCGGTTCGGTGATGATGTTAAAGCGGTACGAGCTGGGAAGGAAAATCTACCTGTGGTGTCTCGCAACGGCATCGCTGTGGAGTGTCATCTCCGCAGTGCGCACATATTCAGCAATGTCGCAGTATCTGAATCTGCCGGGGATGGCGGAAGCTTCCGCATCTCTGGTGTTCCTGACTGCTGCATTGACCGTGGGAGTGAATGTTTACATTGCATGGAAGCTGACCCGCGAAGAGATCAAAGGGGAATTCCATTAACCGAGCGGCAAAAAACAGAGATCCCCGTAATTGATCGGTATAATTCCGGTTCGACTACGGGGATCGTTTTTTTATTCTTTGGATGAACTGCGGGTCGACGGTGCCGGTTTTGATTCCGCTTTGGGAGTTGAAGGAGAGACAGCCGACGATCCTTTGCCGCTTGATCCGCTCTTATAATCCGTCAGATAGAATCCCGAACCTTTGAAGATCATCCCGCCGCCGCCGCCGATCAGGCGGACGAGTGTTTCCTTTCCGCATTTGGGGCAGAGCACAAGTGCTGCTTCTTTCATGGACTGCAGTTCTTCGAACGTGTGACCGCAATCGGAGCATTTATAATCGTACGTCGGCATAGCTTCTCTTCATTCCATTCAGTGGTTCAACGAAAACAGTTCATTTCAATTTTGCGAGTGCTTCTTTCATCCGCGATGCAGCTTTTTCCAGTTCCTGCATGGAGCAGGCGTAGGAGAGACGGATGTTGTTGTTCGCTCCAAAGCCGCTTCCGGGAACGGTGACGACCTGAGCTTCTTTAATGAGATACTGCGCCATATCGTCGCTGTTCTTCACTTTGAATCCGTTGTAACTCTTTCCATAGAAAGCACTTACGTTTGGGAACAGATAGAACGCTCCGCCCGGCATCGTGGATGTGACTCCCGGTATTGCTGTCAGCGCGGCATGGATGTAATCACGACGGCGTTTGAATTCCGCGGTCATCTTGTTCACCTCATCATCATTACCGGCAAAAGCAGCGTACGCCGCTTTCTGTGCGATGGAGTTCGGTCCTGACGTGACCTGACTCTGTACTTTCTCTGCTGCATCGACCACAGCCTGAGCACCGGCAAGGAATCCGATCCTCCAGCCCGTCATGGAATATGCTTTCGACACACCGTTCACCGTGATCACCTGATCTTTGAGATCGGGGAGCGAACCGAGACTGAAATGAACTGCACCGTCATAGATCACTTTTTCGTAGATCTCATCGGCGATCACAAAGATGCCCGAGGACTGGATCACTTTTGCGATCGCTTTCAGTTCATCGGGAGTGTAGACCGATCCTGTCGGGTTGGACGGGGAGCAGAGGATGAGCGCTTTTGTTTTTTTGGTAATGGCTTTTTTCAGCTGTGCAGCCGTGATCTTGAAATCTGTCTTTTCGGTCGTCTTCAGGATGACCGGAACGCCGTCCACCAGTTTCACCATCTCGGGATAGCTGACCCAGTACGGTGCGGGAATGATCACTTCATCATTCTTATTGCAGATCGCCTGGAGTGCGTTGAAGATGGAATGTTTTGCGCCGTTGGACACGAGGATCTGTGATGCGGTGACAAGTACATTATTATCGCGTTTCAATTTCTCGACAATGGCGGTGCGCAGTTCGGGGATACCCGCATTGATCGTATATTTGGTGAAATTCTCCTCGATCGCTTTGATGGCGGCATCTTTGATGTGGCGCGGTGTTGGGAAATCCGGTTCACCGGCGGTGAGTGAAACGACATCGATACCTTCTGATTTCAATTTTTTAGCGAGCGCGGTCAGGGCAAGGGTCTGGGAGGCTTCGGCGTTGGCGACTTTTTTGGATAACGACTTCACGGTAACAACAATTCCTTTCTCATGGACAATTCCGCGGGCGATGATGCCGGCGGCAAAATTGGATTATACAAAGACATCCGAAAATCACGAATGGATCTCTCGCAAAGACGCCAAGGCGCAAAGAATAATTTAAATTCGAAACATTAGGGACTTTTGCGCTTTTGACCGCTCAATGCGGTTTTACAAAATGAGTTTTCGGAACGTACTTATAACGACAGTTTCTTTCTCAATGCACGGTAGACGACGGGCTGGACGAAATCCTTGAAGTTACCGTCCAACCGTGCGATCTCCCGCACGATACTGGAATTCAAATACGTGTATTTCTCATGAGGCATCAGGAAGACGGTCGCGATCTCATTCGACTGTTTCCTGTTCATCAACGCCATCTGAAATTCGTATTCGAAGTCCGAAATTGCGCGGAGTCCGCGGATGATCGCGGCCGCTTTCTTCTTCTTCGCGAACGATACGAGCAGTCCGTTGAAACGTTCCACGGTGACGTTCTTGTACCGTTTCTGCTTCAGGATCGCTTGGATCAGTTCCACACGCTCTTCGCCGGTGAACATCGGTGTTTTCGACGAGTTCACGGCAACGGTCACAATCACTTTGTCGAATAATTGCGCTGCGCGTTCGATAATGTCCAGATGTCCGTTGGTGATCGGATCAAATGTACCGGGGTAAATTGCGATCTTCATTGTTCACTCTTTCGGTGCTGAAAAAATGAGACACTCGTGTTCCCGTATTCCTTCAGCACGACCACTTCCCACGCGGAACCGGGGGCAAATTCATAGCGGGAGGGATGTTCGATGATCAGGTAACCGTCCTCCGCGATGATATCTTTCGCAAAGATCCTGTTCGGGATCTCTTTCAATGCTTCCAGTGCGTAGGGGGGATCGGCGAAGACCACATTGAACTTGGTCCTCGTTCCCTCGACGAACATATCAACATCACCGTATACGACATTCGCTTCGCCGTCAGCGCCGATGGAAGTGATGTTCGATTTCAGGAATTGCAGTGCATTTCGGCTCTTTTCGACGAAGATGCAGTTCTTCGCTCCACGGCTCAACGCTTCGATTCCCACGCTTCCGCTGCCGGCATACAGGTCCAGCACTTTCGATGAAGGCCAATGGACGCGGGACTGGAGCACATTGAAGATAGCTCCTTTCACTCTGTCCGTTGCCGGACGAACGGAATTATCCTTCACCGTCTCGAGTTTCCTGCCCTTATATTTTCCTGCGATCACTCTCATTATTCTTCCCGTACTGCCAGTCCGACAGCCGCGGTATATTCCTGGCGGCGCATCTTGATCTCTTCGACCCCTTTGATCGATTGGGGGAGGGCGACTTTCCTGAACGGATCCGCGAGTTCTACATCGATGGGAGAGATCTCCTTAACGGCATCGACCAGCTTTTGATTGACGAGTCTGCCGTGCATGTAGATCACTTCGGCGCCTTTTTCCCGTGCATATCTGCCGATGGTTGAAAGATCACGGCGGTTCCAGCGCATCGTACGGATATCGGAATTCTTTCCGTTCACGAGGAGGCCCGCATCGAGCGTCTCTTCATCCACGCCGATGACAGCTGTCCGTTTCTGAGCGAGATGGGGATAATTGTAGAGCAGCGCGCCTTCAGCACAGAACTGATCGATATCGAGAATATGCATAGAACCGTGAAGTTCCGAGCAGACATTCCGTAAAAAATTGAGGAATGATTTCTTTACGGAGATGATCATTGCATTCGAACCGGCAACACCGTCGTCTCCGACAAGTGCGTAGGGCTGGACAACATAATTATCGGGAGAGGCATCAGGATAGAAGTTCTTCAATTCCCAATTGAGGTGCAGATTGAATTCATCGTCCGACAGACTGGCTTCAACGGGGATCTGCTGCAGCATCGCCATTCTCGAGTTGAGTCCGAACGAGAAGAAATGAGCACCGGCGGCCACACGTTTCATGAACGCCTGGATCTCCTTCACGAAGGTCTTCTCGCGGGCGGTCATGCCGACCTCGGTGAAGACCTCAGGACTGTCAAAGTCGATCTCGGAATCGAACGATCCGGCAGCGGTGAGGGTCTTGCCTTTGGGACTGTGCGCGATCTCGACGGCAGTGATGTGTCTGCCTTCGATGATGAATGCGAGATACCGTTCAGTGCCTTTCATTTGACCTCGATGTGCGGTTTAAGTTTTTCAAATTTTTTCTCGCCGATCCCTTTTACTTTCCGTAATTCTTCAATGGAGCGGAATTTCCCTTTCTCTTCACGCCGGAGGATGATCCTCTCCGCCATTGCCTCGCCGATCCCCGGGAGTTCCATCAGTTCTGTTTTCGTTGCTGTGTTCAGATCGATCTTTGCCGACAGTTTCTTCTGCATACTGCCGCTGTCCGCAAGCGCCGTTTGGGATCTCACGGCAAAGATTGAATCTTCTGCAGAATAATCGAACGCAGGCACCGGCTTTGGATCAATGTATGTTTTATAGCCTTTAACAGCAACGCCGGCCAAGAACACGATTGAGAGGAAGAGGAACACGGTCTGTTCATTCTTCGTGAAAGCGAAATACTCTTTCAGCTTCTTCAGAAGGTCCATCCGGCGGTACGGTTAAAAATTTCTATTTCTAGTTCTGAAATACTAACATCGTATTGTCGTTTCCCCTAAGGGGCCACTTTGTGGCGAATGGGCCCGATATTTTCAAATCAGCGAGTGAGAAATCTGAAGGATCGATCAGATTTCTCACCCCGCAAAAAATTAAATAAGTGCGGGGTTCGAAATGACAATCAAAATATTTTGTTATAGTTCCTGATCACGAAAATACGTTCTTCATCTTATCGAAGAGTGATTTGCTCTTACTCTTTTCCTCTTCGCTGGGATTGATATGCTCGCTGTCCGACAACTGTTTCAGCAATTCCTTCTCATGCGAGTTGATCTTATGCGGCACCCATATCTGTATTTGTA
This sequence comes from Bacteroidota bacterium, assembly GCA_049317705.1. Classification (GTDB taxonomy): domain Bacteria; phylum Bacteroidota; class Ignavibacteria; order UBA10030; family UBA8401; genus UBA8401. The sequence continues at coordinate 17,925 of JBMOHT010000056.1, forward strand.
TCAGCTGGTCCCCTTTGCCGTACGAATTCAGATGCGGGATCCCTTTTTCTTTCATCCGCAGCATCTTACCGGGCATGGTGCCTGCATCGATCTTCACTTTCGCTTTTCCGGTCAGGGTCGGGACCTCAACATCCGCACCGAGCACGGCATCGGGATAACTGATGAGTGCGGTGTAAATGATATCGTCTCCGTTACGGACGAAGGAATTGTGCTTCTCTTCGGTGAATTCGACGATCACATCGCCGGCAGGACCGCCGCGTCGGCCGGAATTTCCCTGGCCCTGCAGCGTCATGTAATTTCCTTCTGTGACACCGGCGGGAACATTGATCTTGATGGTGGACTCGCCCTGTTCGCGTCCTTCGCCGTCGCAGGTATGACATTTATCTTTGATGATCTGTCCGGTGCCGCCGCAGAATGCGCAGGCGGAAATGTTCACAAACTGACCGAACATCGAGCGTGACACCTGACGGAGTTCGCCGGTCCCTTGACACTGAGGACAGGTAGAGCGCTGTGAGCCGGGTTTTGCGCCGTTTCCGCTGCAGGTGGCACAGGTCTTCCATTTTTTGATCTTCAGTTTCTTCTCGACGCCCGTTGCGATCTCTTCCAGCGTCAGTTTCAGACGGATACGAAGGTCGGAACCGGGTTCACCGGCTGAACGGGGACCACGTCTGCGCTGCTGGCCGCCGAACATTTCCTCGAATATTGAACTTCCGCCGCCGCCCCCGCCGAAGATATCGCCGAAATGGGAGAAGATATCATTGATGTCCTGATACTGATGGAAATCCGAACCGCCGCGCATGCCCTGATGACCGAACTGGTCGTAGCGCTGGCGCTTCTGCTGGTCCGAAAGGACCTCGTACGCTTCGGTCGCTTCCTTGAATTTATCTTCCGCTTCTTTGTTGTTCGGATTCCTGTCCGGATGATACTGCAGTGCCAGTTTACGGTATGCTTTTTTTACCTCATCCTCAGAGGCACCGCGCTGAACACCAAGGATCTCGTAATAATCTCTTTTACTTGCCATGCTTAATTCTTCACTTCCTCTGTTTCCGGTGATGTTGCAACAATGACCTTGGCATGACGGATGACCTTGTCATGCAGAAAATATCCTTTTTCGATCTCATCGATGATGGTGTGCGGAGCAACGTCCGCTTTCGGGACCTGCATCATCACGTCGTGAAAATCCACATTGAACTCTTTGCCGATGGACTCCATTGCTTTCACACCTTGCACTTCGAGCACCTTGGTGAACTTGCTCAGGATGAGTTCGACACCTTTGAAGAACGGATCGTTCTCCAATTTCTCCTTGCCGCTCTTCAATGACCGGGTAAGATCATCAACGATCGGCAGCAGTTCAAGGATGATGTTCTCGCTTGCATACTTCGCAAAATTGATCGAGTTCTGTTCCGTCCTGCGTTTATAATTATCGAATTCCGCGGCTTTCCGCAGCATCTGATCTTTGGATGCGGATATCTGTGATTCAAGTTCTGCGATCTTCTCGATCAGGACCTGTGTCTCTGTTTTCGGTTGCGTCTCTGCTGCAGGTGACTCTTGAGGTTGTTCGTTCTTCGGTGCTTCAGTGTTCTGTTCTTCCATATTCCTTCTGTTCATCCATTTCATCATTTGTGTTCGTAATAATATTTATTGTGACCGTCGTTCAAAAAGATTCGATATGGTGGAAGCGACAAAATCCACCAACGGGATCATCTTTGAATATTCCATCCTCTTCGGTCCCAGCACTCCGATGGTCCCGGCAACGTCACCGACATTATACGTCTTGGTAACGATGCTGAAATCCTTCAGATGTTCGATCTTCGTCTCCTGGCCGATGGTGACATTCGCTCCGCCGTCCTTTGCGTCGCCGTTCTCCAGCACGTGGATGATGATATCCTCATTATCCATCAGTTCGATGACGCTCTTGAAATTCTTCGCATTGTCGAATTCCGGCTGAGAGATGATGTTCGTTGTTCCGCCGATGTGGATCTTCTCTTTGCGGTTCTCGTCGAACAGTTTGTCCACGGATTCGATGAAGAGACGGATCAATCCGGATTCCTCATTCTGGAATTCGCGGATACGTTCTGCGAATGTATCCCGGATCTCTTTCAGCGTTAGTCCGCTCAATCGCTCATTCAATATCCGCGCAACATGATCCAGCTTCGTCCGTGCGATCTCGGAGTGGATTTCCATCATGATCGTCTTCACGAGTCCCGAGCGGATGGAGATGATCACCAGCAATCTTGTGCTGGACATCTGCAGCAGTTCGAGTTTCTCGAAGATGCCCGAGGTCATCTGCGGTGCAGTGACAACGCTCAGCTGATGCGAGATGGTTCCGAGGATCTTGGAAGCGATCTTCAGGATATCATCCGTTTCGATATTCCCCTGGAGCTGGGTTTGAATGCTCGACTGATCCTTCTCGCTGAGCTGGTCGATCTCCATCAGTTCATTCACATAGAACCGGTATCCTTTATCCGTCGGCACACGGCCGGCGGATGTATGCGGATGATCGATATAGCCGAGAAATTCCAGATCGGACATGACATTCCGAATGGTCGCGGGACTCAG
>JBMOHT010000057.1:0-20437 GCA_049317705.1 Bacteroidota bacterium
CTTCTTCTCCAATGCTCGTGTATCGACCGCGATACCATCGCCGGCACGGGAAAAGAGACCCCCGATTCCATGATCAGTTCCGGCGGCGGCGGACAGACAGGTGCTGTCAATACGAAATTGACGAACCCCGTGAAGGTGCGCATCCTGGCAGAGAACGGCAGACCGGTGCGCGGCATCATCGTGGAATTCACCGTTGAGAACAGTAATGCGACATTCTCGGACACGACAGCAACCACCGACGGTAACGGTTATGCGCAGACCTATGTTACGCTCGGTCAGAAGGCTGACTCCGTCCGGATCTATGCGGCCGTGCTGGGGCTGAAAGGATCTCCAGTGAAATTTACCATGTTTTCCATAACATCCGGTCCTGCACGTGTAGAACTGATGGACGGCAATAATCAGGTAGGATTTGCGGGGAGTGCATTCTCGAATAAACTGAAGCTCAGGGTGTGGGATTCGTACAACAATGTTGTACCGAACGTCGCTGTTTATTTCTCTACTTTGAACGGAAAGATCCTGCCTGCAACCGCCATCAGCGATTCTTCCGGTATGGTTGCCGCGGTCTGGACATCGGATACATTGGTTGGAACAAAGAGTGCGCAGGCATTGGTCCCCAGTATTCAGAACGGGACCGTAAACTTTACCGCTCGGACGGTGTCACTGAGCGTCCCCAAGACCATGCAGCGGATTTCAAGCGACACGTTCTACATGCTGCAAGCCGGTAAAGTGAACGGTTTACTCGTGGTAAAAGTGTTGGATAAATACGGCAACCCGCTGTATTTGAATCCACCGGCAGTCTATCAAGTTCAATTCTCTGTGATCCAGGGTGCGGGAACAGTCTTTCCTGCAGCTTCAGGTACCAATAGCAGCGGTATCGCAACCGCCGGCGTAGAACTAGCGATGGAGGACAGTGTGATGGTCATTCAGGCGGACGCAGGAAACGGTATCCCCAAACTGAACTTTACCATCTATGGATACAAATATTCCCAGATCGATTCACTCAGCAGCAGCGGAGGTTCGGTGACGGTCTATTGGCAGAAGAATTTGAATCCGAATTTTGCCAATTATACTCTGCAGCGATGTATCTCCTCATCGTTTGACAACACTACGAAGGACCTACAGGTGATCACTGATGAGAATGTCAACTCCGCATCGGATAATACCGCTGTGGTCGGAACTTCTCCGTTCTATCGTATTAAAGTAAGTTACACGAATGGATTCTATTTTTATTCGAATATCCGTGATGTGTTGGTAAATCCATAGTGATGTGCGGGATGAAAATATTGTGGTTGTTCGTCCCGGCGGCAATGATGATGTCCTGTAACGAAGGACTTCCTGTAAGAGATGATCTTTCATCGCAGGTAACAACATCCCTGCGGAGCGGTTACGTCTTTCAAAGTAATCGGTCATACCTTCGTTTCTATTTGTCCGTGAAGAATAATCTGGATGAAACACTAGAAGGAGTAGCGGCCATCCGCGGAACGATTGTGGTCACATGGCTGCCGACACCGAATGATGATGGTGATTTTAATAAAAGCAGAACATTCACCATAAAGAAAGACGATATTTTTACAGGAATAAAGAACTACAATCAATTGACAGGAAGACTGAGCATTCCTCCCGGTGATTCAATTGTCTTCTATGCAAATTGGGATCTTAAAACGGATGACAGCACGTACCTGACGGATCATTTTCAGGTGCATCAAGAAAACGGATGCAATGTGACATATTCCGATTTTTCGAGCGGAAAACGAAGGATATCGGACCGTCAGAAGTTCATGTTCTCTGCCAGCATCAAGTTATTCGATCAGCTTGCAATTCTCTATTCAGAATCGGTCCTGACGGCGCAGTGTGTTGTGGTGAGTTACATGTTTGAGGGAGGGAATTGTCCGAATCTGAATCTGGTCGATCCTTGTTCACTGATAGGACAATAATCATGAGAATTAAAAATCTGAAATATATTTCTCTGTTTTGCATTCTGTGCGCCGGTTGTAATGAGAATTTACCGGTTAGAGAGAACGTGATGGACCTTGTCTCGATGAATATCCAGTCCAAATATTATGTTGTACCGGGTTCGGAGTTATACGGATATGCCGGACAGCTTCAGTTCTTCGTTACGATGAAGAACAATACGGATGAAACGCTGGAAGATATCGCACGATTGGACGGAACAATGTCAATTACTTGGGTCCCGCGTCCTGGCGAAGGGGGAAATTTCACCTTCGTCCGAACGGTGCCGATGACTCGGTCAAATATTTTCTATGCGAAAAGTTATAATCCGGTAACTCGAAAACTGATCCTCGCACCGAACGATTCTGTCGTCCTCAGTTTCATCTGGAATCTGAAAACGGATGACAGTACGAATTTATTTCTTCATATGAATGAGGTGACGGAACCATCCTGTATCGTTTACCGTGACGGTTCACCTCCCGGGAACCGGCGGTTTACTTCCAGACAGCGGTTTACCGTAGCCGCCGGCGTGAAGATCTTTGATCGATTGGTGTTCCTGAATGCCCAGCCGATCACTGTCAGTTATTGCATCAAAGAACGTGATCGGGGTGAAGCGAATAAAAATATGGGGCTCCCGCCGTGCGCGGACCTTAATAAATTTGATCCATGCAGTCTTACAGGACAGTGAGATGCTGTTTTCCTTTGTTTACATAGGACGATAAAAATGATTACACGAAATCTGAAAATATATTCTCTGGTTCTGATACTCTTGACCGCATCTGCCGATCTTTTCGCCGGAACCAGCGGCATGATCGAAGGAAAGATCAGAGATGCTTCGACGAAGGAATTCATTGTTTCTGCAACCGTGCAGGTGGTCGGGACAACGATGGGGACCGTCTCGGATGTCGAGGGTTACTACGTTATCCGGAATATCCGCGCAGGGGTCTATGATGTGAAGTTCACATTGTTGGGTTATAAGACCGTCATCATGAAAAATGTCGCTGTGAACGCCGATATGCGAACTCGTATCGATGTCTCACTCGATCAATCTACCGTGGAACTGGGTGCAGTAGAGATCATCTCACAAAAACCGCTCATTCAAAAGGATCAGCCATCAACAGCATTCTCCATCAGCGAACTGAAACTGGAGAAATTACCGGTCACGACATTTCAGGAAGTGTTATCACTGCAGCCGGGCGTAACGATGGAAGGGAACGTTCGCGGCGGAAAGACGAATGAAGTGATCTATCTCGTGGACGGTATTCCGGTGCAGGATTTTGTCGGCGGCGGATTGGGAACTGAACTGCCGAAGAGTTCCATTGGCGGAATGACCATCTACACCGGCGGCTTCGAAGCGGAATACGGCAATGCGATGTCTGCGGTCATCAATGTCATCACAAAGGGTGGAGAGAATACTCACCGGTTCAGTGCCCGTTTCGAAAAGGATAACTGGATCCCGTCGAAATGGAACAAACAGACCGACCAGATGAATGAACTGGAACTGACCGCAAGCGGTCCTGTTATCACGAACGATCTCTTCTATCTTAGTGCCCTCACGATGCGCGGTTCGAATACACGCTGGTGGCAGGATATGAACCATTTCTTTGCATCACCGAACAGTAAAGAAGCGACGGGAATGACGAAGCTCGAATACATCGCATCGCCGGCTATTCGTGTGACCGCACAAGCACTCTATTCTTATCACAACTGGCGGGATTATGAATTCAGCTGGCGGTATAATTTGGACGGTTTACCGGAACGGACGAAACGCTCGGTCCGAGGAGTCGTTACTCTTTCTCACACAATGTCTGAACGTTCTGCCTACACGTTGAGTTTCACACATTTCTATCTGCAGAACCGTTTCGGCGAATCGACCAAGCAGGAACTTGAGATCACTCCGTATCAATATGACCTGTTCCTGCGGTATGTCACGAGCGGCACCAAGAGCTGGTGGGCGAACGTGCAGCAGCTGATGCAGACGGCGAAAGGGGATTTCTCTTCGCAGGTGGATGAATCGAACTTCTTCAAGGCCGGATTCGAACTCAACTTCTATGATATCTTCTATGATCTTGTGAAGTTCGAACCGCAGCGAACATACTTCGGCAAACCGATCGAGAATGCGCCGCTGCTTAACTTCAGCAATCTGTACGAATACTTCCCGCGTTCCGGTAGCGTATATATTCAGGATAAGATCCGCTTTGCATTGGACGGTTCGATCCTCAGTCTTGGTGTTCGGTGGGATTTCCTTGACCCGCGCGCTGAACGTCCCGTCGTAGAATATATTCCCAGCAGCAACAATGAGTTCAAGCAGAAAGTGGTTGGATATACGAAGACGAAATTGAAGCAGCAGTTCAGTCCTCGTCTCGCGTTCGCTGCGCCGATGGGACCGAACAGTATGTTCTTCATGAACTTCGGATATTATTTCCAGTATCCTCTGTTCGAATATCTCTACACTGGTATCAATCCTCCGCAGATACAGAGCGGCGCTCGCAGCGTGCTCACCGGGAATCCCGATCTCAATCCCGAGAAGACGATCGCGTGGGAGATCGGATACAAGCATGCAGTGACGGAACATTATGTCGGCTCCATCACCTATTTCAAAAAGAATGTGAAGAACCAGATCGATTCGAAGACACTCATTCCGTTCGACAGTAAAGCGGGAGGCGATTACGGATTCGCTCAGTATGTGAACAACGCCGAAGCGGATGCCGAAGGAATTGAATTCGTCCTGAGCCGTGAGCGTGATGAAATGCTGTCAGGAAGTATCTCCTACGCGTATATGGTCACCGAAGGAACGAGCGAAGTGGCAAATCAATCCATCAACATGGCGCAATGGGGATTCCCGATCCGCGCAACATCATTCCCGCTCAGTTGGGACCAGCGTCATTCCGTGAAACTCGATCTTGAAACGCGGCTTCCGTACGATATCGCATTGAATGGGATCCTCTGGTTCAACTCCCCGAAGCCGTACACGTATTTCCCGACACGCGACGGATTCTCACCGGTCGATTCAACGAAGGATTTCGTTCCGAATAATGCGCGGATGAAGAATGTCCTGTTCTCGAACATCAAATTGACGAAAGAATTCAAGTTTGACGATCTTCAAGATGTCAGCGTCATCATTTACGTTGATGCACGGAACGTCTTGAATACAAAGAATGTCAAATGGGTCGATTCGAACGGCAGGATAGGGGGAGAACTCTCCGATCCAAGCGCTTATTATGAGCTGCGAAGGGTAAAAGCAGGGGTCTCGGTCACATTTTAGGGCTTTCCGAATGACACTCACTTGCATTTCGCATCTTTTTCTTGTTTCTTTCTTTTACTAACGAACAATATCACCGTTGTTCATCCGTCTTATCATTATTCCACCACAATTATCAGTTTACAATGAGTGTCGATTTCAGGAGCGTTCTTATGAAGAAGAGATTTTCCATCCCGTTGATCGCTACGGTCATCTTGGTTGCGTTCATCGGCGGGACCCAGTTCAATCATTTGATCTCGGGGGATAATATCTACGAACAGCTCTCTAAATTCAAAGATGTGCTGAGTCTGACGGAAAAATTCTATGTAGAGGATGTCGATACGAAAAAGCTGACAGAGCAGGCGATCGTCGGTCTGCTGAATGAACTCGATCCGCATTCTGTCTATATTAAGGCACAGCAGATGCAGAAGGTCACTGAGGATTTTCAGGGGAAATTCGAAGGCATCGGAGTTGAGTTCTCTATCGTGAATGATACCATCACGGTCGTGCAGCCCATCGGCGGCGGACCGAGCGCATCACTCGGAATCATGTCCAACGACAAGATCGTAAGGATCGATGGAAAGAGTTCGGTCGGCTTCAATACTGAACAGGTCATGAAAGGACTGAAAGGTCCGAAAGGAACAAAAGTATCCGTCGGAATTGCACGAGCCGGAGTGAAAGATCTTCTGGAATTTGAGATCGTCCGCGATGTCATTCCGCTCTACAGCGTTGATGTCTCCACCATGCTCAATGATAAGGTCGGTTATGTGAACGTAACACGCTTTGCCGAAACGACAACCAGAGAAATGGTGGCAGCGCTTCAAAAATTGAAAGAGCAAGGAATGAAACAACTTGTGTTGGATCTTCGCTCCAACCCGGGCGGATATCTTGATCAGGCAGTGAAGATCTCCGATCTGTTCCTGGAAGCTGACGGAAAAGGGAATCCGCGCAAAGTGGTCTATACACTCAGCCGCCGGACGGACTTCAATGAAGAGTATTTTGCGTATACCAACAGCGAATACGAAAAGACCCCGCTCATCATCCTTATCTCGAACGGATCCGCATCCGCCAGCGAGATCGTTTCCGGCGCCATTCAGGATTGGGACAGAGGGTTGATCGTCGGTGAGACGAGTTTCGGCAAAGGATTGGTCCAGAAACAATTTCCGCTGTCCGATGGTTCGGCACTGCGGTTGACCATCTCCCGGTATTATACTCCGAGCGGACGCTTGATCCAGCGTTCGTATGCAAATAAGGATAAGTATCAGGAGGAAGCATTCACCCGTGAAGAACAGGAAGGGGAGAATATCGAGCACAAAGAAAGCTCAGCCGATACGTCCCGCCCGAAATTCAAGACCGCAATGGGCCGCATGATCCTCGGCGGAGGCGGAATCACTCCTGACTTCATTGTAAAACCGGGAAGTCTCACGAAGTATTCCGTTCAGTTGAACAGGCGTAATTTGTTCTATGAGTTCATCACAGGGTACGTTACACGGAACGGTGAACAGATCAAGAATAAATACCGGAATGATATGCAGTCGTTCAATAAAAATTTTGTCATCGACGAAGCACTGATGAATGAGTTCCTCGCGTTCACGAAAGAGAAGAAGGTGGAATTCGTTGAAGAGGATTTCAAAAAGGACAAGGATTATATCCAGGCGCGGTTGAAAGCCTATATTGCGCGGAATTATTGGAACAATGAAGGATGGTATTCCGTATTACTCGGGATCGATAATCAGGTGAAAAAAGCGATATCGTTATTCCCCGAAGCGGAAAAATTTGCAAAGAATAATTAATCAATTCAATTTAAACTCCCCAGTATGAGATCATTCTGTCTAATATTAAGTGCCGCATTCGCGGCACTATTTTTTATCCTCATTGCTCCCGGCGCGACGTATAATCCCATCGAAGCCAGACCGTCATCATCATCATTTTCTTTTGAACTTCCGGCGGACAATACCATGTTCCTGCCGGGTGAAGAGCTGCAGTATAACGTCAGTTACTCGGTGTTTGATATCGGTCTTGTGAAAATGACCCTTGTTGACAGTGCGTATCGAAACGGAGTAAAGGTCTATAAAGGGAAAGCATTCCTCGATTCTTACAGCGGGCTTCCGTTTGTCGATCTCCATCAGGTCTTCTATTCCGAGATGGATGATGATGCATTCTCGCAATTCTTCATCACGCACAATACGTCGAAACCTGAGAAGAAGGATTATGTGAAATACACGTACGAGTATAAAAAGAATAAATTCATGTACGAATTCGGTACGGATCCGGGCGGCGTCGTCGTGAAATCGGGCGAGGGAACGGTAACGGAACGGAATCTTGACGGACTCTCTCTCTTCTATTATGCCCGCTTGAATTACAAGCAGTTAAAGACCTACAGCGTGCCGGTGCTGGTCAACGAGAAATCGTATAAAACGCATTTCAATTTCATGAATAAACTCGGTCAACAGGAGATCGATGCTGTAAAGTATCCGGTCGAGACGATCGAATTCGACGGTACATCGGACTTTACCGGTGTGTTTGGCTTGACAGGATATTTCCGCGGATTCTTCAGTAATGATGATGCCGGTATTCCGATCGTCGCAAAAATGAAAGTGATCCTCGGCAGTGTGCATATTGAACTGATCAAATGGACAAGACCGGGCTGGATCCCGCCGAAAGCGAAATAAGCATGGGTATCATCACATACAAAGGAATTACTCCGAAGATCGATCCCTCCGTGTTCATCGCTGACGGTGTTCATATCATCGGTGATGTTGAGATCGGTAAGGATTCAAGTGTCTGGTTCAATACCGTCATCCGCGGCGATGTCAATTTTATCCGTATCGGTGAACGGACAAATATTCAGGACGGAACGGTCGTCCATGTCACGAACAAGAAATATCCCACACATATCGGATCGAATGTAACTATCGGACACAGTGCCGTTATTCATGCCTGCACCATCGAGGATTTTTCACTGATCGGTATGGGAGCGATCATTCTGGACAATGCGACAGTCGGGAAGTATTGCCTCGTTGCCGCCGGTGCGGTTGTTACGATGGGAATGAAGATTCCCGAAGGAGTGCTTGTTGCCGGCGTTCCGGCAAAAGTGGTCCGTCCGCTCACCGAAGACGAAAAGAAATTCCTGGCGCAATCCGCCCAAAATTATATTGATTACGTTGCAACGTACCGCTGACCAAAGCACGGTCGTCCGGTCACCTAAGGAGACTCACCGATGAAATTGAAATTCTGGGGAGTGCGCGGATCGATCCCGACTCCCGGAAAGAATACCGTGAGGTATGGGGGAAACACTCCGTCATTGGAACTCCGTCTGGACAACAATGAACTCATCATCTTTGATGCCGGTACCGGCATCCGCAATCTCGGCGACCAACTGATCGCAAACGGCGAGTCGATCAAGACCTATATCCTCATCACCCATCCGCATTGGGATCATATCCAGGGTTTCCCGTTCTTCAAACCTGCATTCATCTCGGGGAATGAGATCACGGTCATCGGAACAGACCGGGATGAGATCGATCTTCAGCACATCATTGCCGATCAGATGAAGAAGATCTACTTTCCCATCCAACTCAATGAACTGAAGGCCAATCTCAATTTCCGAAGCATCAGCGAAGAGGAATTCTCCATCTTCGACGCACATGTCCGCACGATCTATGTGAATCATCCCGGCTTTACGGTCGCGTACAGGATCGATTACAAAGGGAAGTCCATCGTGTATGTGAGCGACAACGAACCGTTCGATAAAGAATCCGCCTCACGCATGACGAACTTCGAACCGGTTGTCCTCAAAAAATTCCTCGAGTATCATGGGGATCCCAATCAGCGCATTGTGGACTTCGCACGCGGTGCCGACGTGTTCATACATGATGCAACGTATACGCCCGAAGAGTACGTCGATAAGGTCGGCTGGGGACATTCCCAATATTTGTACACACTCAAATTGGCGAATGAAGCCAATGTGAAGCATTGTGTCTTATTCCACCACGAACCGAACCGGACGGACGACCACATCGACCGGATCCTCGAAAAGTGCCGCAACGAGATCAAGCAGAAGAAATTCACATTCGAATGTTCCGCAGCCTACGAAGGTCTTGAAATTTCGTGGTAGAACGAAAAACTTGACTTCCATAGCAACCTCTCTCTATATTTGTACAGACCTGATGCTCATTTGACCATTTTGACAATCCATATTACCGTGAGACATCGAACCCCGGCAAACGAGCAACGGGGTTTTTCTGTTTGAAGGATATTCGCATGAAATCGACATTCAAAAAATCTGACATTACCGCGATCGGTAAAGTTCTCGGCGTTGCAGGAAAACTGAAAGGGAATAATTTCCGTTTCGAACTTTCGAACGCAAAGGAGAACCGGCAGCTTGCGTTGGAGATCTATCCCGATATTGCGATCGGAACAAAGAAAGGGAACCTTGTCTCGGCATACACGCACAACACGCATTTTCAACTGCAGTTCTGCAGCGGATATGTGGTCAGTCAGGATGTCGGCGAAGTGACGTTCATCGGGGAGACAAAAGAGAAGGTCTCCGCTATCGTCATCGAGAAAGAGGGCGGATGCACGTTCTATGCGAATGTCGACCGGAAGATCCTCTCAGGTGATTACCGCATGCTCAGCATCGATGTGATGCTCGCCGGTATCGCTCTCTCATTGACGGAGAACGAACCGAAACCGAAGACGAGAACGAAGAAGAAATGATCACAGTATCAATGACGGTTGTCTCGCATGATGTACAGATCGCTGCCACATTGGTGAAGAAGATCGTTCAGTATGTCTGCTTGGCGGAAAAAGTGAAAGTTGCGGAACTCTCATTCGTCATCATCAATGATGCACGGATCAGGACCATCAACCGGAAGTTCCTTGGTCACGATTATGTTACGGATGTTATCACCTTCCCGCTGGAACTGAAAGAAGTTTCAGCAGAGATCTATATCAATGGAATGCAGGCAAAACGTCAGGCTAAGGAGAATCATGTGAGTGTCAGGAATGAGATGACGCGGTTGGTGGTGCACGGCACGCTGCATGCAATGGGATATGATGATACGACACCAACATCCAAAAAGAGGATGGATTCGATCCAGGAACGGTATGTTTCGGAATTGAGTTTGTACCTGTGAAAGAAGGAAAACGAATGCAGGAAAAGATCGTCGAAATACTGGTCTATCTTATCGGTGAATTGAGGAATAACATCCCGATCAACGATATCGACCTCTCCGTGCTGTCGCGGAAAGGATATTCCACGACCGAGATCAGTACGGCCTTCAACTGGCTGTTCGAGAAGATCGCGGACGGAGAGAATATCATCACGGATACGGCCCCGAGTTCGCCGCATTCCCATCGGGTCCTTCACGATGTTGAACGGGCGGTGATCAATGCCGAAGCGTACGGATATATGATCCAGTTGCGTGAGCTGGGACTGATCACTGATATGGATATTGAAGTGCTCATCGACCGCATTATGATGAGCGGGTATGCATCGATCGAGTTGAGCGAAGTGAAAACAATGGTGGCACAATTAATGGCTGAGAGCGATGATTCGTTCAATACGGGAAGCAGAACAATGCTCGGCGGCAAAGATACAATCAATTAAATACAGGAAAAGCAGTTTTATACAATGGGAAAATCGTTAATCATCGTAGAGTCACCTTCCAAAGCGAAGACCATCAACAAATATCTCGGTAAAGAGTATGTTGTTGAGGCATCCGTCGGTCATATCAAGAATCTTCCGAAGAGCAAGCTCGGTGTGGATGTGGAGAATCAATATGCATCGTCGTATGAAGTGATCGCCGGAAAAGAAGAGGTTGTCGCTAAATTGAAGAGCTTTGCGAGTGATGCAAAGAATATCTACATCGCAACTGACCCGGACCGTGAAGGTGAAGCGATCGCGTCGGATATTGCCGAAGAGTTAGAGGACAAGACCAAGAATATCTACCGCGTACTGTTCCACGAGATCACCCCGAGCGGTATCGCCGAAGGAATGGACAATCCCCGCAAAGTGGATTACAATTTGGTGGAATCTCAGCGCGCACGCCGCGCGATGGACAGACTCGTCGGATATAAAGTGAGTCCGTTCCTCTGGAAGACGGTCTATTACGGACTCTCCGCAGGCCGTGTTCAGTCTGTCGCTCTCCGCATCATCTGCGAGCGCGAAGAAGAGATCAAGAAGTTCGTTCCCGAAGAGTATTGGACGGTCAGTGCGGAATTCAAAACAGAAAAATCCGAACCGTTCATCGCACGTCTTGCGAAGATCTCGGGGAAGGATCCTGTCATTGCGAATGAGCTGACCTCCACCGAACATGTCGAAGCGATCAAGAAACAGGACTATAAGATCTCCGATGTACAGAAGAAGGAAGTGAAACGGAATCCGAATCCTCCGTTCATCACCAGTACACTTCAGCAGGAAGCAGCAAGCCGACTGCGTCTTTCCGCGAAACGGACAATGATGCTGGCGCAGAAATTATACGAAGGTATCGACCTTGGTGACGACGGAACCGTCGGTCTCATAACGTATATGAGAACGGATTCGACCCGTTTGAGCGAAGAAGCGGTCAGTGCAGTCCGTGAACATATCTATTCCAATTACGGTGCAGAATATCTTCCGAAAGATAAACGCGAATATAAAAAGGGGAAATCCTCGCAGGACGCTCATGAAGCGATCCGTCCCACATCGATCAAATTTACACCGAAGTATGTGAAGCGTCATCTGGATAAGGATATGTATGCGTTGTATCAGCTGATCTGGAACCGCTTTGTGGCATCGCAGATGAGCAATGCAACATTCGAACAGCTCACTGTTGATATCACCGGCGGTGTCTATCTGTTCCGTTCGACCGGTTCCGTGCCCATCTTCCGCGGATTCCTTCAGGTGTATGATGATGTGATGGAAGAACAGGGGATCGATCAGGATGAGGATCCAACATCGAAGATCCCGGCCAATCTTGAGGCGGGACAGCGCGCAAATATCCAGCAGCTGTTCCCGAAACAGCATTTCACCAAACCGCCGGCACGGTATACCGAAGCGAGCTTAGTGAAGAAACTGGAAGAACTTGGCATCGGGCGTCCCAGCACCTATGCGCAGATCCTTTCCACCATTCTCAACCGTCAGTATGTCGATCAGCAGGACCGGAAATTGAGTGCAACGGGACTCGGTCAGGTCGTGATCAAGATCCTGATGAAATGCTTCCCGGAGATCGTCAATTATAAGTTCACGGCACAGATGGAAGATGAGCTTGAGACGATCGCCAGCGGTGAGAACAACTACGTGAAAGTACTCGACGATTTCTATAAACCGTTCAGTCATTCACTGGAACATATGAATGAGCAGGCGAGCAAGATCAAAAAGTCGCTGCAGCAGGATGCCGGTGAAGCGTGTGATCTGTGCGGTAAACCGATGATCATCAAGTGGGGCCGGTACGGGCAGTTCAAAGCATGTTCGGGATATCCCACATGTAAGAACCGTAAACCGCTTGAGGATGAGACCGAAAAATATGCACACGTAACAGGACTCATCTGTAAACTGTGCGGCGGCGATATGAAAGTGAAAGGCGGACCGTTCGGAACATTCCTCGGATGTTCGAATTATCCGACCTGTAAGAATACACAGCCCATCAGTACCGGCGTGAAATGCCCGAAATGTGCGGATGGCGAGATCGTGCAGAGCAAAACGCGTAAACGAAGGATATTCTTCCGCTGTACCAATGCCTCGGGCGATAACAAAACGTGCGATTTCATCTCATGGGAAATGCCGGTGATGCAGCCGTGTAAGAACTGCGGAAATGCATATCTGACCAAGAAATCAACGAAACGAAAAGGTGACTATCTGCTCTGTCCCAGCTGTAAAGAGGAATATTATTTGGACGAGCAGGAAGCGCAGGCCATTGCTGTTTAGAGAGTTGTATGCAAAAACTGATACGCGCATATCTTTCGTATCTTGAAGACGAGAGGAATTTCTCGCAGCATACCATTGTTTCGTACGCGAACGACCTCTCGCAGTACCATGCATTCCTGCAGAACGAATTCCCCGATCTGATCGAACAACACGATGACACCGATACCGGTGTCATTCGTGCTTTTCTGGGGGTACTGCTCGATTCGGGGATCTCGAAAAAGAGCATCGTCCGCAAACTCTCCACACTCCGTTCATTCTATAAGTTCCTTGTCCGCCGGAAGATCCTCCGTCAGAATCCTGCGTTGAATATCATCACTCCCAAGGTCGAGAAGAAACTTCCGCAGTTCATCGATCAGGCATCCATGGAGAAGATCCTTGCTCTGCCGGACGGGAGCGGATTTGCCGGCGCACGTGATTCCGTGATGCTCGAACTATTCTACGGCAGCGGTATCCGGCGCGCAGAATTGATCGGACTCAATATCGATGACATCGATCCTAGGAACCAGACCATCAAGGTCACCGGGAAAGGGAACAAGCAGCGTATCATCCCGTTCACGGGAAATGCGAAACGTTCGATGGAACGGTATTCGTCATTCCGCGATCAGCTGCTCCGTGAGACCGGTTCGGACGAACAGGCACTCCTGCTCAATCAAAAGGGGAAACGCCTGACACCCTCCGTCGTCGGCACGATCGTCACAAAATATCTATCCGGTACAACCGAGATACAGAAGAAAAGTCCGCACGTCCTTCGCCATTCCTTCGCCACTCATCTGCTGGACAACGGCGCCGACATCATGGCGGTGAAGGAACTGCTCGGACATGAAAGTCTCTCGACAACACAGGTCTATACTCATGTGACTGTTGAACGGTTGAAGAAGATCTATCAGCAGGCACACCCTAAAGCTACCACGTGATCACACGATCTATTTGAAAGGACATCCCTATGGATATGCACATCACCGCACGGCACTTCAAAGCGCATGAGACCCTCCGTTCCTATGCGTTCCGATCCATCAATAAACTGGAGGATCACTACGACGGTATCATCAGCGCAAAACTGATCCTCAGCTATGAGAAAGCAACGAATAGTGTGAAGACCGCAGAACTGATCGTGAAAGTGCAGGGTTCTATCCTGAAAGCGCAGGAAAAATCTTCGGAATATCAGAAGTCGATCGATACCGCTGTGGAGAAGATCGAACGTCAGCTGCAGAAACACAAATCCAAGACGCGTGAAAAACGCAAGACCGTCATCCGCGCAGCAGTATCCAAAGCATAACGAGGGATTATGGCACTCAAAATGGGAAAGGAATACCACAAACAGCATATCACCGTGGGATTCCTTTTTGATAAGAATAAAGACCGGCTGAAACTGGAACCGATAGTGAATGTCGGTCTTGATAACAAGATCAAGGAAAAGAGCATTCACCGTCCCGGACTGGCATTAGCCGGGTACGTCGGTCTGTTCACCTACGACCGTGTTCAGGTCTTCGGGAATACCGAGATCCGCTACCTGATGAGTATGCCGCTGGAGAAGAGGATCGAAGCGTTCAGCACGCTCTTCAAATTCGAGATACCGTGTATCGTCATCACTAACAAGAACTCCATGGACAAGGAGTTGCTGAAGATCGCCGAGGACCATAATGTTCCGGTGTTCCGCACCGCGTTTGAGACGACCAAACTCGTCTATCTTCTCGGCGACTTCCTGGATGATCAGTTCTCACTTCAATCCACCATCCACGGTTCGTTCGTGGATGTCTACGGAATCGGGCTGCTCATTGTCGGCCGGTCCGGTATCGGGAAGAGTGAAGTTGCGCTCGATCTGATCGAACGCGGTCACCGTCTCGTATCGGATGACGTGGTCACCATCACCCGGAAAGGGGAGAATATCCTCATCGGCACGGGGACCGATCTCGTAAAGCATTTCATGGAGATCCGCGGCCTTGGATTGATCGATGTACAGAGCATCTTCGGTGTCCGCTCCATCCGCTTCCAAAAGAGGATCGAAGTGGTCGTTGAGTTGATGGAGTGGCAGCCGGAAGGGGATTTTACTCGGACCGGTCTGGATCAGGATACTATCAATATTATGGATGTAGAGATTCCCCACATTCGGCTGCCGATCTTCCCGGGAAAGAATGTTACGGTGATAACGGAAGTGATAGCGCTGAACTATCTGTCGAAGCATTATGGGTATGACGCGGCCCAGGAATTCTCAAAAAAGCTCGAAAAGGTGATCCAAAGTAAATCCAAAGGCCACGGAAAGCGCAGTATTGACTATTTTGAGCATGATTTTGAATGATTTGGGCGATTTCCATTTCAATTCTTGACAAATCATCCATATTTTTCTATTTTCTAGCTGAATATTATTAAACAGCAGGGTATAGTGAAAAGAAAAAAATTGTTTTTCTATTCGGATGAACATGTATCGTATCTGGAAGCGAAAGGCTACCGCCTGAAACTTTCTGCTTCGATCATGCTCATGACGATCATAGGACTTTTCCTGTTGGGGGCAGTGAATAATTCCTACGGCGATTTTCTCGGACTGGGCATGAAGACCACCGGGGAACTTGCTACAGAGAATACGCTGTTGAAGCAGAAGCTGAAGGAGATGAATGAGCGGATGAACGCTTATTCTTCTTCATTGAGCGCTCTGGCGAACAGCGATAATCAGATCCGTTCCATCGTCAATCTGCCGAAGATAGACCTTGAGACACGTCAGGTAGGAACAGGCGGAACTGCCGTTGAATCGTATGACGGTCTTATCTCCGCTGATGCCAGCGCTTTGATCAGTTCATCGCAGACGCTGTTGAATAAACTGGACAAAGAAGTTGCATTCCAGCGGACAAGTTATGAACAGATCTTCCGGCAGTATGAGAATAACAAAGTGATCTTCTCCTCAATGCCCGCGATCAAACCGATGGAAGGAACGTATTCCTACCATGGTTTCGGAATGAGAGTTGATCCTTTTGTCGGTTCTCAAAAACGGCATGAGGGAGTTGATATTCATAATGATGTTGGTACTCCTATCTATGCAACCGGTGACGGTGTGGTAGAATTTACAGGTCCAACCGGCAGCGGATACGGGATAGCATTGGAATTGAATCACGGGTATGGATATAAGAGCTGGTATGCTCATCTGTCGAAATGCGTTGCAAAATCAGGGCAACGGGTGAAGCGCGGGACTCTGATAGCATATTCCGGGAACACGGGACGTTCAACGGGACCGCATCTCCACTATGAAGTGATCAGGAACGGCGAAAAACAGAATCCAGTTGAGTATTTTGTGGATGATATCGATTATGAGAAGATCCGTGCCCAATTAGTAGACAATAAAAAATAGACTTAAAGAATTTAGCGTAAAGGGTATTTGTGTTATGATCTGGACTATGGAACTGGCTTCGTATCTTGATGATGCTCCGTGGCCTGCTACAAAAGAAGAATTGATCGATTATGCGATCCGTATGGGATCACCGCCGGAATTGATCGAGAATCTGAACGAACTGGAAGATGCCGAAGAACCGTATGAAAGTATCGAGGACATCTGGCCGGATTATCCGACGGACGGCGACTTCTTCTACGAAGACGAAAACGATTATTGATCACAGCGATCACTTTCGAGTGTTCAAGATGACCCAGTGCTGTTCCGCTGGGTTTTTTTATTCATTTCCCTTCCCATCAGTGTTGTGACTCTGCTTCCCTTACATCGGTCCATCGTTATCATCCTGCTGCTGCCGGTCATGTTCTGCAGTTCACCCGGACAGACCCGCGAACGCAGGATCGAAGTGAATAATATCGACATTACGATCGACGGTCCGATGTCCAAACAGGAGGTGCTGAATCAGATCGCAACGCTGGAAACTCCCTTCTCGGTCTGGGTATTCCTGAATGAGAACATCTACAGGAGCATCGGCGCCCCCCGACAGTATTATGACCCGTATATTTTCAAACAGGACATCAATCATCTAAAGTCATATCTTCGTGATAACGGATATTTTCGTTCGGAGATCGATACAACACTGCTCTTCTCCAAAGACAATCGTGAAGTGGATATTTGGATCACTGTGCGGATGAATGACCGTTCCAAGATCGATACAGTGAATATCATAGGACTCGAAAGCGTGCCGACCGAGATCGTGAATTCGGTCATGCAGCGGACATCACTGAAGCAGGGGGAACCCTATGTAAAAAAGAATGTCGTGGAGGGACAGACGGCTATCCTGAAATCGATGATGAACGAAGGATATCCGAAGATTTTCCTTGATACGCTTTCACTGGTTCGGTATGCATCCAGCAATAATGTCTCCATCATGCTCAAGTTCGACCCCGGCACCCGGTATTATTTCGGCGATGTCGCGTTCGATCATACCGATCCTGATATCGACAGTGTCGTTCTGCTCCGACAACTCGATTTTTCGGTCGGCGATGTTTATAATGAAGAGAAACGCCTCTCCAGTGAACAGAATCTTAACCGTTTGGGAGTATTTGAATTCGCGAGTCTTCGCCAAGCAGGCACAGGTATCTCCTCGATGAGCGACTCCATTCCCATGATGGTCTCCTTCAGGATGCTGGAACAGCAGGAGATCACACCGGAATTCCTCGTTCTGAATGAGGGCGGAACATTGTTCTCTACAGGTATTGGTATCAGCTATAAACACAGGAACCTCTTCGGCGGGGCACAGAATTTCTCAATCTCATCCAGTGCCCGTGCAAATTATATTGAGGATCTGTATGTTCACGGTGCCTTCCGCGACGGTCTGGCGGAACCGACACTATTTGGAAAAGCGGATATCCAGGCGCAGTTATCGTTCCCGTATTTCATCAGTAATAAGACAAGCGCAACGATCACTCTGACGACGGAAGGCGAGAAACAGCCGGCATATTATCTGAAAACTCTCCGGGCAAAACTGGGATTCTCAACAAAGCTTGAGACCTTCACCTATGGTATCACGGAGTTCAATATCGAGCAGGTCGATCCACGGTATCGGAAGTCCAACGCTCAGGGGATCCGTCCCGATGATTCTACAAAGCAGTTCAATTTCATCGAATCGTACACGCTTCAGCATGACCTCACCAATAATTTCTTCTCTCCCACGTCGGGTTACTACCATTCGGCCTCGATCGAGGAAGCGGGCGTTGTGAATGTTCTTGCGGGCGGATTCAAACTTCCGTACTCGGAATATGTGAAGCTGACGGTCCTGTTGAAACATTATTTCAGTGCAGAAGATGATCGGCAGAAGGTCTATGCGTTCAAGATCAAAGCGGGATATGCTCACCTGTATAATCCGAAGAATCAAACACCGGTTCCGCTGCCGCGTCGTTTCTTTGTCGGCGGAAGCGGCAGTGTCCGCGGCTGGAAGGACCGACAGCTCTCCGACTTCGGCGATTCGCTGAAGGGGGGCAATATACTGATCGAGGGGAGTCTTGAATCGAGACTGCAGCTTTTCCCGAACGGCGGAAAATTCTTCGTGCTGGATCTTCAGAGTTTCTGGTCCGTTCTCTTCTTCGATTACGGCAATACATGGTATGCACCGTCGGAGATCAAAATGAAGGATGTAGCGCTGGCGGTCGGATTCGGTCTGCGGTATGAGACTTTCGTCGGACCGTTCCGGTTCGATATCGCATGGAGATTGTACGATCCCAAAAAGCCTCCCGGACAGCAATGGCTCACGGAACAACAGTTCTTCAATAATTCATTCTCAATCGTCCATTTCGGGATCGGTCATGCATTCTAACTGGGATCATATTATCGGACAGAACCGCGTGAAAGAGATCCTGCGGTCAGCCGTCAACAATCAGCGGCTGGCGCATGCCTATCTCTTTTGGGGAAGCGAGGGGATCGGTAAGGATGCGTTGGCGATCGAATTCGCACGGACACTCTTGTGCCGCACGCAATCTGATACCGCCTGTGGTGAGTGTCCTTCCTGCAAAAAGATGGATACGCTCCAGCATCCGAATGTGAAGCTGATCTTTCCGATGCCGGGCGGGGACGGAGAGAAGAACGACGACGGCGAATCACTGGAGAATGAAGTGCTTGAAGAAGTGCGGAAGCAGATCGCAGCGAAAGCATCTGATCCGTACTTCGATATCAGTATCCCGAAAGCCCGGTTCATCCGCATCAAAACCATCCGTGAATTGAAGAGGGAATCCTCAATGAGCGGGGCGGAATCAGGCAGGAAGATCTTCATCATCTTCGATGCGGATGCAATGAACGATGCGTCAACGAACTCACTGCTGAAAGTGCTTGAAGAACCGCTGGACGGTGTCCACTTTTTACTGGTGACATCGCGGAAAGATGCGGTCAAGCAGACGATCATCTCGCGCTGTCAGCTCATCCAGTGTTCCGTACTGTCGGATGATGAGATCTCGGGTGCGTTAACGGACCGGCTGCAGATCGAATCGAAACAGGCGCATTTCATCTCACGATTGGCGAACGGGAATTACACCAGGGCGGTTGAATTACTCGGCAACGACATCACTCGATACCGGACCGATGCGGTGAATTTTCTCCGGAGTGCTCTCGGAAGTTCGTCCATGAAATTATTCGATGAACAGGAAGAGTATCTTACCGGGAACAAACGAGATGATGCGGAACAATTGTTGACGATGATGCTGGTCTGGTTCCGTGACACCATCGTGATGCGCGAAGGTTCCGACACCCATATTGTGAATATCGATCAAGTCGCCGAAATGCGGAATTTTGTCGGAAAATTCGGGAAGAAGGACCTCGAAGGATGCCTTTCCGCCGTCGAACGGGCACTCGGACTTCTCCGAAGAAATGTGTATCTTCCCTTAGTAATGCTCTCTCTCACAGTGAATTTACGCAGAATACTCCATGCACAATAATTTCAAACGGATATTGATCACATCGGCACTGCCGTATGCCAACGGACATATCCATCTGGGACACCTGGCCGGATGTTATATCCCGTCCGACATCTATACGCGTTATCAGAGGCTGCAGCACCGCGATGTGCTGCATATCAGCGGTTCCGATGAGCACGGTGTCGCCATCACCATCTCCGCCGAAAAAGAAAAGACCACGCCTAAAGCGATCGTGGACAAATATCACGAGGCGAACAAAGAGGCGTTCAAACGGTTCGGCATCATCTTCGATAATTACTCACGCACATCACTTCCGATCCATCACGAGACCGCGAAAGAATTCTTTCTTGATCTTCTAGAAAAAGGATATCTCGTTCCGAAGGAACAGGATCAGTTCTATGATGCCGGGGCGAACATGTTCCTGCCGGACCGGTATGTCGAGGGGATCTGTCCGAATTGTTCGTACGATAAAGCGCGCGGTGATCAATGCGACAACTGCGGCAAATATTACGATCAGC
>JBMOHT010000058.1:0-20336 GCA_049317705.1 Bacteroidota bacterium
GGCTGATCCGGTACGGAAACATAATCATCAACTCCGTCGAAATTGATCGCCGTCCCTGATGATTGACCGAAAAGGAATAATGGAAAAAATAGCAGTGAGAGAACGATCGCTCGTTTGTTGAATTGCATGGAATCCCCCGGTGTTCTTGATATCTCGCTTTCGGAATGCTCCGAAAACCGAGAAATAATGGGGAAACTTTGGCGGCGACTCAATGATGCAAATGCATCATTTATGAGGAGTGTGTTGTGGAACCGGGAAGAAGTGAGTTAGACCAGACCGTCCTGCATGGCTTTGACGACCGCCTGGGACTTGGAGTGAACGTGGAGTTTTTCGTAGATGTGACTGACATGGTTACGAACAGTGGTACGGCTGATGAACAGTTTTTCGGCGATCTCATCATTTCCCATCCCCTTGACAAGACAGGAAAGGATCTCCAGCTCACGATCGGAGAGAAGAGAATCACCTTTTGCATGCGGCACCCGCTCTTTGAAGAGCGTCAATGCCTGCCGGGCGATGGACGGTGTCATCGGCGAACCGCCGTCATGTGCATCTTCGATCGCCTGCAGTAAACGCACCGGCTGTGTCTTCTTCAGCACATATCCGTCCGCTCCGGCAACGATCGCTTTGAATATATTCGAATCATCTTCGAACACCGTCACCATGATGATCTTCATCGATGGGTATTTCTTCTTGATCAGAGGAACGGCATCGATACCGGACATTCCCGGAAGATTGATGTCGCACAGAAGTACATCCGCCGCCGTCATCCGCATCAGCGCGTCCTCCACGCTGCCGAATGTTCCGGCGCAGACGAATCCTTCGGTCGCCCCGAGCATATATGTGACGCTCTCCCGGAAACCGGCATGATCTTCAATGATGTTAACGCGGATGCTCATAGGAATTCTACTCTGTGCTGCTCAATGTGGATATTCTCCGTTCCTCAATCAATGATGCAAATGCATCATTTGCATGGACAGGACGATCGAAGTTCCGCCCGACGGAGTGGAACGGAACTCGAACTGAGCTTTGATCTCCTGCGCTCTGTGCTTCATATTACCGAGACCGTTCCCGTGAAGCAGAAGTTCCTCTTCGCTTTTCTGGAACTTGATATCCGGCGGGATCCCTTTCCCGTCATCCGTCAGTGCGAATTCAACGGTCTTCCCTTTCCGGCGGACCGAGAAGATAACGACGCGGGCGTGCGCATGCTTGTGGATGTTATTCATCCCTTCTTTGAAGATCAGGAAGATATTCCGCCGTACCATCGCGGAGATCGCCAGCTGCTCTTCAATATCATCGATCCGGAATTCGGCTGTCAGAGAGTGCGCCGAAGAGACATCCGCGACCATGATCCTGATCCGCGCGGTCAGATCCCCTAAGGTATCATGTTTCGGCGCGATCGCCCAAACGATGTCCGTCATCCCTTCAGATGCGGTCCCGATCGCTTCGTTGATCTTCTTCAAAAGATCATTCTGCTGAACGGTCCGCCTCTTGAACGACTGCTGCAGCACGTTAAGATAGATGGTCGCGCTGCTGAGGGTCGATGCAATATCATCGTGAAGGTCCCGGGCGATCTGATCCCGCGTATTCTCCTTCTCACGCAGTGCGATCCGCTTGAGCACAACACGCTCATAATAGAGGTGGATGATCGTCAGGATTGTAAGGACGGTAACGAACGGCAGAAGAACATACAGCAATCCCTGTTCATAATAGAAATAACCGGTCAAAAGGATGAAGAGGAGAATGACCGGGACGTGAACGGCGGTCTGAAGCGCCGTATCCCATCCGGTTCTTCGGCGCCCGATCAGGAACGAGCCGAAGCAGAGGACCAGCATGATCACGAACTTGAACGATTCATTCAGTGTCTTCGGATCGTTCACCTCGCGAAGGAAGAATTTTCCGAAGATCGTTGCCGTGCGTGCGGCGCCCTCTTCTTCGCGGACGATGATCCGTTTTCCTCCCTGGACATTTCCGATCGTTCGAGTGATTCCGCTCGCAGGGAACGTCACCATTACATCATAACGTTTGGTGTGATCGGCACCGAAATGCACCTGCAGTGCATTATGCGATGCATATCCCGATCCGCTGTTCACTTCACGGTACTGCAGCAATGCAGAGGACTCTCCTGCTTTCCCCGCCTCATAGAGCCGCACCACCGCACCCACTGCGTCACGGTTGCTCACGGTTCCTTCGACGGTCACTTCCACGAAGTTGGAATCGTTGATATTGTTCAGAAAGAGGACACTTTCACCGTTGATATATGTTGCGGAATAGAGATCAATATCGCCGTCGCCGTCAACATCACCGACTGCGCTACCGGTATTGTATCCGCTGTGCTGAATACCGTATTCGAATGTTCTGTCGGTGAATGTCCCGTTCCGGTTGTTCACATACAAGCGGTTGCTTCCGACATTCGAAAGATAGAGATCGAGCCAGCCGTCGTTGTTCAGATCCGCACAACTGATGCCGTAACTGATCAGCGTATCCCGTCCGATCGCTGCAGCGGAGATATCCATGAACTTCCCGCCGCCGTCATTCCGGAAGAGTTTGTTCGGTGACTTCCGCTTAGCGATGAACAGATCAAGGTCTCCGTCGTTATCAATATCACCGAAGGCGGTCCCGTTGCTCCGGTCATACGCCGCACCGCCGACACCGGACAGATCGGTAATATCGATGAAGCGCGCGCCGGATTCTTTCGTTGAGACATTCTTATAGAGACGGCACCGGTCGGTCCAGAACGTTACGACCAGGTCCGCTTTCCCGTCACCGTCTATATCACCGAACGTCGAACAGATGCCGCCGCGCTCGGTCTCCAAACCTGACCCTGCGGTGACATCGGAAAAATAACCGCCCCCGTTGTTCAGGAATAGTCGGTTCGTCGTCATTTCATTGGCGATGAACATATCAAGGTCGCCGTCATTATCCACATCGGCAAAGCTGACGGAGTTCGACCTGCCCGCCGGAAATGTGCCGCGGTGTTCCTGATGAGAGACATCCTGGAAATATCCTCCCCCTTTATTCAACAGTAGATTGTTGTGGCCCACCAGACTGCACATGAGCATCTCTCGGTCTCCGTCGTTGTCAAGATCCGACACACCGACCCCCTGATCGATATCACGGATGGTTGAGATCGTTGTATCAGCTTCGCCGCCTGCCGCTCCGCGCATCGCTGTTTCATCTCTGAACAACCCTCCCTTCCCCTGCTGATTGATGAAGAGCAGATTCTGATTATAGAGACTCACTGTATAGAGATCATTCGCACCATCGCCGTTCACATCTTCGATCGCAACACCGTATTCTCCGTCCAATCCCTTCCCCGAAAAGAAGATCTGTTCCCGGTGGAATCCTGCAGTGATCGCCGCCGGCCCCTCGCTCCCATTCCGGTCCAATCGCAGAATCGATCCGTTATTCCCGAGAATGAATCCGTTTTCTTTCGAATCGATGGAGATTGCATTCAGCTGCTCACTTGTCGGGACAGGAATTTTTTTCCACTTCGTCCCATCATACCGTACGACCGATCCGTTCGCCCCGGCACCCCATAATACTCCGGACGGTTCGCGGCACACCGATGAGATGGAAGCGAGCATCGGATCGGAAGAATGTCGTTTCCATTCTCCGTTCGACAATTCCATCATCACCGAACCTTGTATCACCTGTGCTTCACGAGGCCCAAGCTTCTTGAACGCATGAAGACTTTCTGCCGGCATGCTCTGCCTCCACGCTCCTTCTGCTAACCGATAGATCCCCATATCTCCGGTATAGATCTGAAGGTCGGCGTCGGATGTTCCCACGATCCCCATCACACTGCTCACATTCGGGATCGGCGGATACATCCTCCAGGTTGTTCCGTTGAAATATGCCATCTGACCCCAGCCGCCGAGCCAGCCGGTCCCATTCTCTGTAAATGCGATCGCCGTAATGAAATTCGCCAGCGGATGACCGATCCGCCGCCATTGGGTTCCGTTAAAATGATAGAAGAATGATTCGTTCGTCGGCTCGAGCGTTGACGCGTAGATCGAACGGGGTCCGATCGATTGGAAGGTATTCACATCGCTGGTCCACGGAAGATCGTCCATCATCCTCCAGACACCGCGCCTGCATTGAAGAAGATATTTTCCCGCTGCATATCCCTCACCTTCTCCGCTCATCTCAAGGTGATTCAGATCGGTCCGCACGGGTGAGGAAACGATCCTCCATTGCGGCTGTGCAGTCTGTGCTCCCGTGATGCGAATAATAACCATCACACAGAACAGCACACGCATCACCCATGCGGAGGCGGAGATCGGTCGGGCAGTATGATAATTTCCATTCATGATTTGAATCCGGGACGCAAACTGCTCCATGGTACAAAACTAACTCTCTTTTATCAAGAGAACTTATCCGTCAATGCCGCTGAGCTTTCTTGAATTACTGCATAAATTGTCGTACATAGGAAGAGAAAATTGGAGATGAATATGTTCCTGTCATTTGAAGGGATCGACTGCAGCGGAAAGACCACGCAGGCGAAACTGTTGGTGGAAAGACTGAAAGAGAAGGATCACGAAGTGCTGTTCCTGCGTGAACCGGGCGGCACGGAGATCTCCGAACAGATCCGCCAGATCCTGCTGAACAAAAAGAATCTGAAGATGACCCAGATCTCGGAACTGCTCCTCTTCTCCGCCAGCCGCGCTCAGCTCGTGAGCGAAGTGATCAAACCGGCTCTCGCAAAGAATACCATCGTCATTACGGACCGCTTCGTCGATTCAACGACGGCGTATCAGGGGCACGGAAGAGGGCTGCATCACGGAGGAGTGAAGGGGATCAATTCCATCGCAACGAACGGATTGATGCCGAAAAGGACCTTCTTCATCGACATCACTGTTCACGAGATGCATCTTCGCCGTCAGGCGAATCGTCAGGAGACTGACCGGATGGAGATGAGCAGCGAGGAATTCTACAATAGGGTTCGGGCAGGATATCATGAGATCGCGAAAGAGGAACCGTCAAGATTCATCACCATCGACGGAAAATTATCCATCGATGCCATTCAGGAGATCATCTGGAAAGAGGTCGACGGCCTTCTTCCGATCGCAGAATGACCGTCAATGATGCGGCATCTTCTTCTCTCCCGCTTCGATCCTGACCGGAAGTTTGTTCCCCGGTGACGGCACCGGACAAGTCGCAAAATCGGTGAACGCACACGGCGGATTGTAGGACCGGTTGAAATCCAAAACGATCTTCCCGTCCGACGGCGGACCCGCATACAGGAATCGTCCCGCTCCGTAACTCTCACGTCCGTTCGTCTTATCGCCGAACACAAAGAACAATTGCTCTTCACCGTCCTCGATCGTTGGCTCCAGCCGATATTCTTTTCCATCGATGGTGAATACCGCCGCTCCGGGCACGATTCCTTTCTGCACCAATCCAGGTATCACTGTGGGGATCTCGATCGTCTTGCTCTTTGCATATGACTCCCACCGTGCAGTGATCATCCATTTGTCCGAAACCGGGAATCGTTCGATCCCTGAAAAATTCTTCCGCCCGGGTGATTCGGAATCCCACACTCTCACTGCGAATTTTCCTCCCCGCGCGATCACCTGCACTGCTTTGGTACCGATCACGACCTTGTCCTTATCCGGCACGACGGTCCCGGAAATGAATTTTTTTCCGCCGATCAGTCCTGCCGTTCCCTTCTTCAGTGTAAGAAGGGCCGCTCCTTTTTTGATCTCGACTGTCCCGATCAAAGGAACAGTGTTGCGTCCCTCGTTTAGCCAGTCCAGTGCTATCAGACTCAGCCAGCCGTGTTCTTTTTTCAGATTATTGATCCGCTCGGAATGCCACTGTGCCACCTGTTGCTCGTGGTCAGCACCTGCTAGCATCAATTGTCCGACGAACAGTGTGATTGTACAGCATACTATCATTGATCGTGTATAGGTCATCATCTTCCTGTATGGATAACATTGGTCTGTAAAAATCGAAATATTTCAATGCCAAAACAAACGAATTTTATTTGATGTGCTGGAAGGTTGGCTCGGATACTGGATCATCAATGAAACAATGAGGTGGTGTTCGGAAGGCAGGTATAGAGCGCGACATGGATCGGTGCAGCATCAACCATAGTAGAGATGGTCAATACAATATTCCAGACCTTTCACTCGATAATTGGAACAGTTGCCCCACAGACAAAAATTGGCACTCACTCCGCCCATATTCTCCAACAGCCGGGTCCGTGCCCCCGAGGTCATGAGATGTGTCTTCCAATCCTCTTCACATTCCAATTTCATCATTAAGCGGCCCCGCAGATTTTTCGGACGGTCACACCGCCATAATTGGCCGCACTGGGAGCAACGGAACAGATCGGACATCGGCGTCGAATCGACCATCATCACATTGCTCCCAATGAATGACTGGAATTCTTCGGCGTGAAGAAGGGTCTGCATCGTTTCACATGTACATCGGTTCATTGGGTCTACTCCGGACCGTTCGGCGATCGGCGCTAGATGATTAAAAATTCAGAAAGCTGATGGTTGTTATAGACGGATATTCTGCTCACGTTCTTTTATCATGATATCTTTTTCAAGCGATTTCAGGATGAGAAGAAAAATGACTAGAACGGGGAAGAAATAGACGAGATCAAGGACAAGAAATGAACTGAACAGGACGATCATCAGAAGGATCTTTGAAGTCATATATTCCCCCAAATATACGTGAGCATTGTTTCTATAATTAAGCATTTCACGGTCCGGAGCGCAATCACGTGAATACGTACAATTTTAGAAATAAATGCGGAATTTTTTTGATTTTTGGGGTGCGTAATATCAGACAGCGCGAATGGATGCAGAGTCAGACCTGCCGAGAACGATATTACGGAAGGATGATAAATAACAATGACCGCTTGCTCAGCAGAAGAACAAGCGGTCACAATTTCTCGAGAGGGAGTGTTAAGAGATTGGATCGATCTTCGTGCAGAGATACGATGCACCGAATGCTTCAACGATGCTGAGAGGAACTGCATAGACGAGTATCGGTAAAGGCAGCACACTCAAATTCCATGTCACCACCCACATCAGAACAAATCCCATGAACCAGCTGATCGCTCCGGTCCTGAGAAGATCGAATTTCCGCGAGATCATATGGATCGATACTGAATACAGGAATCCCCAGACCATCCACATCATACCATTCACGGGAGCGGACGGAAAGACCAGGCCGAGCGATGTATAATGTCCGGTCCAATACGATTTCAGCAGGACCTCATTCCTGAAGAATTCGGAGGCATTCACCCACAGACCGGCGGCCAGAATAGCATACAAATTTTGTTTTGTCACAATTCACCTCAATAAATAGATTGTCAACGGCATACAATTAAATGAATATCAGTCTCTACTTCAAGCTGAAATGAATTGACAATAAAATAATTTATTTTTAAGGATGGTCTGTGGATCGTTACCACCGAAGTTATTTCGGTGCGATATAATATGATTTCAAATTCCAGATCTCATATCGCCTCTCCAAAAAATCATAATCATACACTTTCACAATTCCCGCGACCGGATGGATCCAATATGTGGGATGGCCGTACGTATTGGGTATTCCAATGATTTCCTGGATCCTGAAGCAATTCGTGAAAACACCGGCCTTTGTCGTGACCGTTTCAATAGTGTCAACGGTATATGATCTCACCGGCGCCGACCATGTCTTTCCGCTGGTCAACGGAAAGATAAATGTTCTCCGATTGAAGCCGCTCTGGTAAGGAGCGGAATAGAATCGGACCGTATCATTGCTTGAGGATACAAGCAATGAATCTACCGTAAGAGGACTTTTCTCGATCCATAACACTGCCATAGCACCATTATAGAGCAACCTCATATCGGCTACGGTAAAGCTTGTCGAATCGACATATTTTCCGCCTCCGGTATCCGTCCGCTCGTAATGCCATGAAGAGCCGACAGTCAGCGGAAAATAATTTGAGATGTTCACTGTTTGTTTGAGTGTACACCGCGCAACGGGGATCGAATTGATACGCACTTGAGCAACGGTCACCGTATCGGAAAAGAAGGTCCGTTTGAATCCGACTGCGTGGATCCCTTCAGTCAAACTGTCGATGAGGGACGGTGTGACCTTTCCGGTGTTGACGCTGTCAATGAATATCTGCGCCCCGGCAGGATATGTATCGCAATACACTTTCCCGAACATTTTTGCGTCCGCTGGAGCGGCAGTATTCGTCACGGCTTCTTCCTTTTTGCAGCCGTGGATCACAATGAACACAATAAAGAACAATAGACGAAGATGGTGTTGTTTCATAGATACTCTATCGAAGAATGAGTTTAACAATTTTATTCGTCCGCTCGAAACTGAGCCTGCAGAGATACACTCCCGCCGACAGATGTGAAGCATCCCACGGTATTTCATGGATCCCCTTTGCTTCGTTGTTGTCGACGATCGTCGAGACCTTTCGTCCAAGCATGTCATACACATCGATCCTCACATTTCCCGATGACGGAAGTCTGTACTGTATCGTTGTTCTTCCATGGAATGAATTCGGGAAACCCGAAATATCCGTTTCGTTCGATGTCTGCAATTCAGAATATATTTCCTTCACACCTGTCGTCTTGTCAACGCGGTGAAAAAGTCTCCCGCCGGAGGTCAGCAGCCATGCATCACGCTCTGATGTTGTCTCAAAAGCAGTGATGGGAATATCCGATGCAATGATATTCCCGTTTTTTATTGAGAATTGAGAATCTGCCTCAGAATGCACATACGTATTTTTGTCAAAGACAAGAATATTCCCGGATCCATATTTGATCCCTCCGAAAATATAAGAGGACCCGCCGTAGGTCCACGATGCACCGCCGTTTGTTGTCAACCGATAGGATGGAAAAACAAATTCATCGGACCCGCCCACTCCAATAGCATACCCTGAACTCGGTGTATAATAATGAACAAGAATATGATCTGAGGTTCCCGAAGAATCCCAACTCTTGCCGCCGTTCTTTGTCGTAAGAATATATCCTTTAAACGCAATTCCCCCTCCTCCCCCTGCAGCAAATGTAATGGACCCGTGTAAAGAATCTGTAAAATCCAGCGAACTGGCGTACAACGGGAAACCGGATAGGTTCTTCACGGTCCAAGAACTTCCTGAATTAGTGGATCCATAGAAATAATTTGAATCGAAATATCTGCCGCCGGTACAAAAAATGGTATTGGTATCAATGAATGAAACTTGTTCCGGAAAATTGGTATGGAAAGAATCTGGGATCGTTCTTTGTATCCACGACACCCCACCATCCAATGTTCGATAACAGGTCCTTGAGACCGAGACACGATCCGGCCCGGTCTTATTTACGACCCAGAAAACACCCGGTGCCAGATACCGCACGGAACCGATACTCCCGAGGACCTTCAGTGTATCCAGGTGCCATGTTTTTCCGGCATCGCTGGTGATCATAAAATAACCGCTGTCCGCGGCAACAATACCATTCAATGAATCGACAAAATCGATCATCGTCCATTGAATTCCCGAGACAGGGAATTTTACCTGTTCCCAGAGACCGTAATCCTGGGATTTGACTGTTCCTGTGATCAAGAAAAGTGCAAAGATGATATTGATAAGTTTCATGATAGTACCTTCCCTCCTTAATCAGATTATGTCCATCATACAAAGCCGAATACCACTGATAAACTTGCTCCATAAAGCCGGTGCAGCGGATTTGAATTGTAGAACAGTTTCAGTGTTGCACCGCGGTATCTCGGGATCAGATATTGGATATCGATCTCGACCGGAATGCCGAAACCGGTCCGTTCTTTCGTTTCCAGGATGTTTTGCAGATTCACTTCACGTTCGGTCTTTAGAATATCTTTCACCGCGGAGTATCCCGCAAAGATCAGGATATTCCACTCCAGAACAGATGCGCCTTCGTCATTGTATTCATGATACACGGAGAGGTAATGTCCCAACAGCAGATTCTTCGTGATGAACTCCGTTGAGGGAAAGCCTAACGCCATGAACCCGCTGCTCCCTTCCGATGCCCGAATGCAGAGCAGCTTCTTGCCGAACGTCAGTGATGCACGTGCGGAATAATCAGCTGACGCATTGGTATTAACGGGACTGGAAAGACCAAAACCGATCTCACCATAGAACATCGTCCGATCATCCGTTTGACCGAACAACGACATCGCAAGGAGCGCTATGAGGGATAGTAATTTCGACATACTGCGAGCGATATTTCAAACAAGTATTAACACCATGATACTATGGTGTCGGAAATTCAAACACCGCTGTTTGCCCCGGAATATTGTTTGCCGGGGCATTTAACAGCAGATGGCGAATCGATCATTTAAGTGAATATTTCACCAGTCGATATTCAAAATACCCGACATCATTTATCCAGAATGCAGACTTATAGACCAATCCGATATTCTTTGCATACGCCAACATATAGGTCCTTTTTTTCATCCATTGCGGCGAGGATTGAGAACTTGTTACTGTTCCGATAATGTATTTCGATATGAAACTTCCGGCAGGAACGATGAATGTTGAATCGTTCTGTGAAAGGCGTGTTGTTAAATAGATCGTTGTGTTGCCGGGCTCTATATTTCGGGCTTCAAGATATTGTGAACCGGTTTCGAAGGATAAGATTTTATTTCCCTTCGGGGTGACAATAATTCCGCTTGAGTCGCGATAGAAATATTTCCACCAAATGGAACTGATGAATTGTTTGTATGATATTCCATTGATCATCGTATCATTGACGACAGTAACAGTATCATATTGTCCCGATTCGGTGAGGATCAACGATGTGTCCGCCTGATATTCTTTATACACCCAATAACTTCCGGTGCTCATGGGGAAATATTCCGCAACGGACTCTTTCTGCGCTGATTGATTTGCTGCTGCATCGTCTTTTTTGCACGAAGTGAATATCAGTCCGATCAACATTACGAGCGTTAACTGTTTCATAGAAGCACTCCTGTATCTGACAATAATTGAATTCGTGAAGGTGTATCGCTTATCAATTATTGTCGGTAATGCCCCTTCCTTTCTATTTTGGCGGATCGTGCGCATGGCGCAACACGGATCGAGGTTGTGAATAACGTATGTCGCTTACGAGATAGTTTTGATACGGTAGATTCGCCGCTGACCGATCAACGTTTCTGTGCAGCGAGATGGATATTGTCGATCAAAAGATACGAAACCGGACCATCACCAAGCGGTTGAACCTGTAGTGTCAACGAATCTGAATTATTGCTGCAATTGAACGTTGTCGTCGTTGTTCGCTGCCACCCTGCACTGTTCAATTCGATCACGACATATTGTGATTCGTTCAGCGATTTTAAAAGGACTGACAATCTTCCTCTCCCCTTGCTTTCACAGCTGAGAACATATTTTTTTGTCGGGTAAGGGTGCGAATTGATGACCGTTCTTCTGATACCCGGGATGATATTGTTGACAGTATCCCGCTGAAGGTGTAAGGAGTATTGTGAATAGGATGATGAACCATCCTTCGAAAAACTGACATAATTTGCAGATGAAGGATCGATGTATTGCCAACCCTGCATGTCGGGAGATCCGTTCGATTCAAAGCTGAAATCACCGAATGTTTCAGAATCCTCTTTAGGATCATAAAGGTCGTCCGGTGGCCCGCAATGCCAGCCGGCAAAAAAGAAGGGTGAGATCAACAGTAGAAGGAAATGTTTTTTCATTTTGATTCTGCCCCGTATTGCAGAACGACAGTATTGCTTACGGGAATCAATTGAACTGAGGCAAACTCTGATTGCAACTTACCTGTCGAAATATAATGATACTTGTCCGATAATTACTTGGCGTTTTAGGCCAGCAAAAAATTAATTTTGAAACAGACTGAAAGGAGAATACAGAAGAGTATTGTTGCGCAGAAAATCGGACAAATGTGTTCTTTGAATCATTCACGGTCAATACTGCAGCTGCAAAGGCCGCAGCTCATCAATTCTTGTTGAGATATTGTAGCACTTCCGCGGCAAATTGTTCGTCCCGAAAATAGGTGAACACATTCTTCAGTCCGATCGGTGCGTTCTGCAATTTTGTGTGTTTCAGAAGCAATTCAATCATTTCATTGCTTCGCACATTTTTCGAGGACAGGATCTGCGTCAATTGTTGTTTGATATCAGTATCATCTATTGCCGCTCTTAATAAATACTCAAATACTTCCCGGTCGGTCATAGACACAGTATTGTTATCCATAATACTCCTTTTGTATATCGATCTGCTAACAATTTTTTAAATATGATTCATGCATTTGAAAGCACAAGGTTCTTCCATTCAAAAACCATTGCCAACTGTGGCAGTTCGATAGCTGTGTCAACCTGCATGAACATCAATATTTTTGTGCGTTGCTAATGCAATGATCTTCGGCTTCAATTCATGGTGCTGTTTATATGTGCATCCGCTCAGATCTATCTCTGTATTCCCGCCATTCTTCATCCATAAATTGATCGCATACAATTTCATTTCTAAACGGGTCATTTCTGTCCAAGGAACAGAAATGACCTTTCGGAAAGACAATCTTCCGGAGATGCCGTACTCGTCAAATATTACTATGGCCGGTTTATAATAGAAGTGATAGACACCGGCGCAGACGAGGATCAGCAGACCGAAACAAAGATGATACAGATGATATGCATTATAACCATTAACGCCTTGAATGATATTGGACAAACCCAACGCTGCCAGGAATATCAATTGCCATGGACGTCTGTGCTGTTGCGTGGTCTCCGATTGCAGGTCTAATCGTATTGGACTCATAATGAACTATTCTTGGTCATTTCAATTTCAGCTGATATTTTTGGTCTCACGCCTTCGATCTTTGGGAGGGAGTGATTTCACATAGTTCAACGTGATCTGTAACCATTGCTTCAGTTCTTCATCGTTTTTCAAAGCATTCGGTCCAACGTAAAGCATATTCTTACTCGGCCTGCCGGTAAAGTCGAATTCCCGAATATCTTTCCCGCGCAGGAATGACTGTGTCATTTCCGGTTTCACACGGATGATCATATCATGACCGATCACACCGCAGCACATATTTCCGTTGAGCAGAAAACAGATCCCGCCGAACATCTTCTTTTCAGTGAAATTCTTTCGACGGAGCAATTGATTCCGAATGCGTTCTGCAAGGATAATGTCGTATGCCATTTCAATTCCTAACACCAAAAAGAATTTACTATTGATATATTGCCAAACCCGCCGGCGTCATTCTGCATCTGTAAATCGCCCCCTGTCGTCATACCGAGAGATCAGCACTGGTCCCGATCATAGAAGGGCTGGAATACCGCCGCAGATAAATTACCGTCAAGACCCAATGTATAGTTTTTAGTATCTGTCGTTCTTGTTCTAAAACACACAGTGCGATATCCTTTTATCACTTGCCAACACACCGCTGTCACATTGTTTCAGGACAAGGGAAGATCACTCCGTATTCTTTAAGATCGGCCGAAGGTCTTCAAGTTTGTCAAAGAGATGCCATATATAATGGCTTGTCCCATTTTCTCGATGCGGATGCAGGTCCGCGAGGACCGGATCAGTGCAATATTTATCAAAAGATTCCTTTGACTCCCACTCCACTACGATCATTACCGATCTCGGTTCTATCTCTCCTGTGACACGTTCGCGATATTTGCCGAGAGCAATTACCCGACCGCCATAGTTTTGAACTTCTTTTGCTGACCGACGTGCGTATGCTAAATATTCTTCTTTATTGATAATGTTAAAAAGGTTCAATGCATATACCGGTTTACTCATTCTGCTCCTTGTATTCGATATTGATATAGTATAGTAGGGACCGGAACGATATAGCATGGCAATGTCGCATTGCTCTCCTACGGCTATGATAGTTGGGTCAATTGGAAAATTCTATATTCTTGTTAGGTTTCGCATCGCATGAAAGATTGTTAGTATCCGATGGTTCAATTTCAGTCTGGACATTGTGAGATTCCTGTCTCACCTGTCGAAAAAGATCTGTTTCCTCCACAATGATTTTATCAGAATGTTAGGCAACGGGAATCTCTGGTCATGCATGGGTTACCAATTCCAGTACTCATTGAATTCAAATATTATTTGATATGATGACCCTTGATGAATCACCTCTTTCAGTTGAATGACAAAGTGCAATCCGTTTTCAAGGGTATATTGAACAGGAACATCAGACGAATTCAATTCAACATATTTTTGATATGGGCCATAATCAACATAGAGGAGGATCTTCGCATTCCCGACAACTTCATTGTTAACCATACTGCGCGTATCAGAAACAACTGAATAAAATTCAAACACTGTACCCGCATTTTGTATTCTGATGCTTTTTCCAAGCTGCAATTCTACATTTGTCGGGAACGATGTTATTGTTATTGAAGTATCCGGAACAACCGGGGTTGGTTGAGAATATCTATTTACATCTCCGCCGCTTTCGCATCCGATAATAACAACGGCAACAGTTATAACAGATAAAGCCATAAGCATCGTAATACTCTTCATAAATGCCTCTGAATCATTCTAATACGAATCATTGGTCCCTCGATGTATCATTTGCTGTACCGTGGATCTTTTCTTACCCCTACTATTGCAATATCTGCTTTAGCGGCTGGTTAGGGAACAAATGCAAACTCGAACGAGGTCCGATCGTTGAC
Organism: Bacteroidota bacterium; assembly: GCA_049317705.1. GTDB lineage: Bacteria > Bacteroidota > Ignavibacteria > UBA10030 > UBA8401 > UBA8401. The sequence continues at coordinate 14,635 of JBMOHT010000058.1, forward strand.
CATCATCGCATTTGTGTCTTGCTGTTTTGACGGCGTGATAACGCCAAACTTCCAAACCCCGATATGACCGCCATGTAATATCCGAGATCGTACCACCAGCCCGTATTATTTTTTTCGTAAATCCGGATACTGGAATCAAAAAAACTCAATACTAATGAGATGGGAGTTATCCAGCCGTGCCATATACCTTTGAAAAATCCGGCAGGCTCTTTTCCAATTGAAGCGTCCTGACTGGGAAAACATCCAACCAAAAAAACTCCGAGCAGAATTATAAGAATTACTGTCGTGATAGATCGCTTGTTCATGGTGATATCCATTGATAATTATAAGTTAATGCACGGTGCGATTTCTTCTTAACGGACATGAATTAAAATGCGAGACGAATTGCTCAATTATTGTTGGTTCAAATATGATCGATACGTTTTACGCTGCCAAACAATATATGCGAGACCTCTGTCGCCACGTTAATGTGAATTCATTGACTACGATAAGAAACTTTCAGCAACCAAGGATTGACCGATCGATAATTCGGGATATAATCGGTCTCCGATTTTACTATGGCGCATACGATCTTCAATAATTTATTGGCAACATTATTCAACACCAGTCTTTTCGGCTTCCCTTCGGCCACTTTCCTTAGGTAATACTTCCGGAACTCTTCATTGTGGGTAGCCGCGGACATTGCCGAGAGATATAATAACTTTCTCAGGCGATGTGGTCCGAATCGACGGGACCGTGCTTTCCGAAAAATGCTCGTTCCGCTTGTATGTTCAACAGGACTCACTCCTGCAAAGGATGCTATTTCTTTATATTCTTGTGTTTTGGAAAATCCTCGAGTTATTACGATCAAATTAGCCGCTAACAACATCCCTATTCCCGGCGTGCTCGTCAATCGCGTGATCATCCGATGGAAACTATCATCATTCTTCTCTAACCGTTTGATCTCTTTATCGACCGCTTCGATATTCTGTTTTAACCGGTCAATAGCTAGTTCATATGCTTCGATCGCCGTTACGCTGGTAATGATCTTCCTCTGCAGCGCCTTCAATGCATTCGAATTGGCGATCTTTTGAGTGGTGAATTGTTCCCGAGCAGATAACAGCTCTCGAACCTGTTCCAAAACTCCATCCGGTGGACTCCAATACTGAAGCTCATCAAAGAAACGGTGGCCGTACTCAGCTATTTGGCGTGCGTCAACCGTATCGTTCTTGTGCGCAGAATATTGGAATGCTCGTTTCACTTTCAGCGGAGGTTCTACAGCGACTGAATACCCCCTTGAACACAGAAAGTAACTGAGTGCTTCTCCATATACACCCGTCGCCTCCATTACGACCACGCTTTCATCCGCAATAGCTTCATTACTGTGAAGCCACCGGTGTAACTCTTCAAAACCTTCGCCGGTGTTATTGAACTTCTGTTCATGTTTGTCTTTCTGTCGAATAGAGCGCATTACGGCTACTGATACGCTCTCGGATCCTATGTCAATTCCGATGACCACTCTTGCTCGTTTCATTATCCCTCCTGCGATATCACTGCACCGATCATTGCAAGATCGTGCATTCTCTATTGCCTTGCCATCTTGACGATATTATTTTTTATTCTTTTCTCACAGACAGGATCCGGGTCTTATTCAAGTTGTAAGTTTTTCTCCTTGAGCGACGTTAGACTTCATCGAATCCTGACTTTCGGTGTAGTTTGTTGATCCTTCGATAAATTAGATCCTGCGATCTATTGGAGTGATTGATTATCCGCCTTCTGATTAACGTAGATACTGTTGAATGATAATTAATTGGCATTTTCCGCCACTCAACATTTTGGTTTGTGTTTGAATATTTTCTTGTACGAAACTGATAGTTCGTTGTAGCAACCTACAAATAAAATGGGTCAATCGGAGTGATTACACTGCGGGCAACGTCAGCATGACCGCCTGGTTAGCCAGCAGATCGCTTCCGCGACTTTCGGGCATACTCATTGACCTTGAGGCGGCTGCCATAACTCGACCTTGTTTCCCTCTGGATCAATCACCCAGGCAAACTTCCCATACTCGGATTCATCAATCTTCTCGAGTACATTGCAGCCTTCTTCCTTCAAAACCTTGACCAAGGCGAGAAGGTCATCTACTCGGTAGTTGACCATAAAGGAAGCTGAGCTCGGTGCAAAGTGATTGCTTTCCTGAGGGTCGATTAACCAAGCAGTTGTACCGGCAACGGGCTTGCCCTCAGCGTCAGTCCAATCGAAGGAAGCTCCTCCCCAAGAGTGAACATCGATTCCCAAATGCCGCTTGTACCATGCCTGCAGTGATGGAGCATCTTTGGCCTTGAAGAAAATACCGCCGATACCAGTAACTCGTTTCATATAACTCTCCTCTGATTTGTGAATATGAATGTAATGCTTAATATGTTGCCTAAGAGATTGGCGATAAGTTGCGTGTGAGCGATTTTTCGCGACCGTATAATATTACAAATGGCTGAAGGCTTGTTGAATCGAATGCTGTCGCTTCATTTCACGACACGTGAGACATTTATATTTTTTGACGCAGTTGCAACGACTTGACCCGGCATTTTTTTAGCCGTGATCAGCCTGAATGACAAGGTAGCGGCAGAATGTATGTCTATTAAGTTATTTCAAGAAAAGTAGTTTTATCGTTTTAGAAAAGATATTTGTGGATATTCTGCAAAACAATACACCGCTGGTAGCAACATCAGCGTTCCACCGAACTTCATAAACACCCTCCGCCAGCTGCTCATCACAAAGTTTAGCAATGAGCGATCCCGAAATGGTATATATACTTACTGATACTTTTTGCGCCGTTTCAATTGAGAATCGTATCTTCGTTTGAGAATTAAAAGGATTTGGATAGTTTGGAAAAAGATCGTTAGATAACCGGCCCGTATACGGAATTCGTTCGATGACTTTCGCAGCTCGGGTAGTGAAAGAATTGATGGTTGTCCATCCTGTGATGATATTGTTGTTTATCACTCCAAGTCGCCAGTAATATTTTCTCCGCTCTGTTAATGTGTTGATCTTGTATGAATTTCCATCAAGGATTGTGTCTTTGATAATCCCCGATGGAGAGAATACTGAATCAGTTGAAAGTTGGAAATTGAAATGACTGGAAGGGACACCGTTCCATGAAAATTGAATGCTGTCCTGCTGGACAGTTGTATCTTTAGGAGGCCAAGTAAGTGATATCGATTCCGGCAAAATAGGGATGAGAAACGAATGGACATACGACCAGCACGAAATGGTAGAATTCGATTGTATTCCTACTCGCCAGTAATATAACCCCGGTGATAATGGTGAGGGAATCACATATGAGGATTGAAGCATCACAGTATCGATGATAATTCCCGATGGAGAGAATAATGAATCATGAGATAGTTGAAAATCATAGAGGAGATTCCATATACCGGTGTTCCACTTGAAGAGGATGCTGTCCTGTTGAACCACCATGTGTTGCGGAGGCATACCCATATAGATCATTTCCGGTGAAAGTGACGTTTGAAACATATAATTTTGTGACCATGCCGATTGTCCCAAATAGTTCCACGCCTTCACCCGCCAATAATAGTCATAATAATGTTTTAAATTAAATACAACGATGGATGTGTCAGATATTATAACATCATTAGGAAAGCCATTATTCGGCCATAACTGGAATTTATATCCGATCGCCTTCGAAGATGAAGCCCAACTAAAGCGTACTGTATCAGGCTGAATTATAATCCCGACTGATGGTGCTAGTAAATTCGGTGTATCGGGAATATTGCTCGGATCGACCGGCGATATTGGTTGGACGATTCTATATATACCATTTCGCGTGCCTGCATAGACATAATTTTCTTTATCAATAAATAAACTTGTAAAATTACTTTCGGACAATCCGTTTGATTCGGTTTGCCAGCTAATACCTCCATCTTGGGAGCTATAGATATTAGTGCTGTTCTGCGAAAAAATATTATTGTGAGCATCCATTAGGAGTCTCTGATAACCTAATGATTGTATCTGACCAAGATTCGTTGTTATTTTTGTATTGTCATCATAGAGGTACGTATTATGAACAATAGGAGGGCTGTAATTTGAGTTGGTATAATAATAATCCGAAAAAATAATCTTCGCATCTGGTCCTGCAGAGACAAAATCGCAAATACTACCACTCGAACCCGCCAATTTTGTCCATGAATTTCCATTGTCCCGCGAAACAGATACTCCTCCGCTATAAACAGTAAAACCCGTAACACGGCTGTATAGAGCAAAACCGGTGCCGACATACGCGTTCCCATTATTATCGACAGCTAAAGCATGGTCGGTCATTTGATGAAATATCCAGGATGCGCCCTTATCCGAAGAGCTGTAAATCCCATCTCGATATATCGTTCCATTACTGCTGACACTGATCCGATTTACCGTAGTTGACAGGATCGTATTCCAACTGTTTCCCATGTTGCTCGAATAGAACGTCCCGTTTTTTCCGTTCAAAGAATATATCGTTCCCATGGTATCAGCTGCGAGCGTACTGTTTGTATCCGGCATGGAACCTGCTCTATCCCACGTTGATCCCTGATTAGTGGATATATACATCATTGAATCGGCAGCAATCACAAGTGATCCATTCTTTATTTGTATCATAGAATAAATGACTTTTCCTTCAAGTCCGCTGAATTTCCGCGCATGCCCTTGTGCAATTCCGATGCATGGAAGAGAAAGAAGAAAGCAGAAAGTTAATACGTATGATCGATATTGTGTTGGCATTCCGCTATTGTCAATTGAAAGTTAGCCGGCAAACGGACCGTAGCTACGCTGGGTTGCAACTTGAGTGACTGGTTAGGTTGCATTCGGATATTTCTATTTCAATGTTATGGATTTAGATATTTGTTGAAGGGAAAAAGCGCGTCTGTTTAAATAGAAACTTGAATCGATAGTTCCCGCTACTTCTGAATTCAACGTTAAATCTATACGGTAAGCTGTTCCTTCGCTACTTTTTAAGTTCTCAGATAATAGAACAAATGATCCCTTTCTAGGATTGGGTATTTTGACATAGTGAGAAGAATATCCTGATGATGATTCAGTTTTATACGCAAGACCCACCGTTAAATACATTGTTGAATTTGTATCTGTATCTTTCCAAGACACATTCATATCTTGAGTTTTATCTTGTTCAACCGGGGTATTAAATTCAAACAAGTCTGTGGAATGCGTTGTAATATCTGCTTTATATGTTGATTGATCTGACATTATTATTGTAAAAAGATATTTAGTATTTAACTTATATTTTACCCTCTGGTCATCAACCATATAGTAAGTACCCAAAGCATCTTTAATAACCATTAAGTTTTCATTGTTAACTTTTATTCCACCGTCTTGCAACTCCACAGATCGGATATATTGATCATATATATCGGCTCTATATCGATAATATGTCGTTCCCTTATAGTCTATTTCCTTTATTACTTTTATAATTGGCTGAATTGTATAAGGATCCACTACGGGTTTCTCTGATAATGGTGATTCACACGACCAATGTATCATACCAAGAATTATAATAATTGAGTATGCTAATTTATTCATGGTTTCCTCACTCGATGGAGATTAATCAACCTAACGGACTGGAATTAAGCTGCGTTGCAACTTGTCCGCCGTCTTTTTGGCGGGCGTTTTACTGCGGCCACGCGCATTGATTTGTGATTTGCTGATAACTTGAC
>JBMOHT010000059.1:0-19910 GCA_049317705.1 Bacteroidota bacterium
CAAATTTTCAAAGAACAATTACCGTCGGTTTGTTTCCAAACGGGTTACAAATATACAACAATTATTTCCGTTTGTCAACTACCAATTTAAACTTTTCTCAAAGAACATCTCTTCGTGTCACATTGAAGAGTTAATAATATAACATAAGTTCACCCACATGTCAAGTATTTCTTCTTCAAGGACATTAAAATTCCTTAAGGTTGATCTGAGGAATATCCCTTTGAAATCGTATTTCGGACAAAATAGTGCTATTCGTTGCACTCCTCTGTTGCTATTTCTATATTGAAGAAATATTTCTTTATGATTCCTTTTCTCCTGCTGTATAATATCTTCGTTGTTCCGCTGCTGTGGTTCGCATTCCATCTGGGCGGCCTGCTCAATAAAAAGATCCGCCGAGGGATCAACGGCAGAAAATTCCTCTTTCGTGATCTCGAAGAAAATTTAAAACTTTCCGGTACAAAACGGATATGGTTCCACGCATCATCGCTCGGAGAATTTGAACAGGCAAAGCCGATCATTGCCGCCATAAAACAACGGCATCCTCAATCGGATATCATCGCTACATTCTTCTCTCCATCCGGATTTGATAATTCCAAAAATTATAAAGCGGCGAATATCATCTCCTACATCCCGTTTGATTCATATGGCGATGTGCATAAATTTATCGCGATGATACGCCCGAATGCTGCCGTCATGGTGCGGTATGATATCTGGCCGAACATGATCTTCGCGCTGCACAAGAATCATATCCCGACGATGATCGCAAACGCAACGATGAAAGAACATTCGCCGCGCGCGTTTCCGGTGTCCCGGCAATTCCATCAAGCACTCTATAATAATTTCACACACATACTGACCGTTTCAAAAAATGATCTGAATGCATTTCGGCAATTCGATTTGACGACACCGATCATGGATGCGATCGGTGATACACGGTTCGATCAGGTAATGATGCGCAGTATCGATGCCCGTTCAAAAGTTTTACTCTCTTCTTCTATCATTGAGAATAAAAAAATCTTCATTGTCGGACAAAGCTGGCCGGAAGATGACAGCGTGATCATTCCGGTGTTGCTGAAATTACAACAACATATTCCATCGTTACTGACGATCATCGTACCGCATGAACCGACTGTTGAGCATCTTGAAGAACTGGAATCCGAATTATCAGACTCGATCTCCTTTATCAGATTCTCGGAATTGAATAATTATGCCGGACAAAAAGTTATTTTGATCGACAGTATCGGAATACTTGTGGCACTATACAAATATGCCGACGTCGTGTATATCGGCGGCAGTTTCAAACAAGGGATCCATAATGTTCTGGAACCGGCGGTCTTCGGGAAACCGGTGATCTACGGACCGAAGCACACGAATTCCCAAGAGGCGATCGAATTGGCGAAACTTGGAGGAGGATTCGTGATCTCTGATGAAAAAAGTCTCTATAGAATATTGCGCTCGCTGATGGACAATACCGACCTCCGGAACAGATCCGGTGCGGCTTCTGAATCATTCGTCCGCGAGAACTGCGGAGCAACCGAACGTTTCCTGCACTACCTTGAACCTTTTCTGAAATAATGACCCCTTTACTGATCTCCGTTGCACTCCCTGTTCCTTTACAACAGCAGTTCACGTACACCGTGCCTGAACCGTTGCTCAGCGTTATTTCCATCGGTTCAGCTGTCGTCGTTCCGTTCGGACAGAAGATCCTCACGGGGATCGTAACCGGATTCCCGACGGAAAAGCCGTCTATGGCACTAAAACATGTGATCGATATTGTTGATCTGAAACCGCTGATGAGCACCGAGGATCTGTCACTTGCCGACTGGATCTCGGACTATTATAATACACCACTGGGCGAAACGGTGCGTCTATTCCTTCCGACAGGACTATCGCAGACAAGCAAACGCAGGATAACGCTGAATGATGGTGTAACGGCTGATGCCTCGCTGGGAACGCCGCACAGGAAAATTCTCTCACTGTTAACCAACGGCTCATTGACGCTGCAGCAATTGCGTAAACAGTCAGGAATAAAAAATCTGTATTCTGTGCTAAAAGAATTGGAAACGAGCGGTACGATAACGATCGAAGAGGTTGCTTCAAGAAAACCATCGACCAAGAAAGAATGGTTCTTCAAACGGTTGCGAACATCAAATGATGAGATCTTCCGCAGTAAAAAACAGAATGAACTATGGAAAGTCATCAATTCGAAGTCTGAAGAAGAAACTGATGTTCGGTCATTCTTGAAAGATCACTCAGCGTCGATGACGCAATTGAAATCGTTCGCTCAGAAACAATTGATCGAGTTGTATCAAAAAGAGATCGCACGCAGGACCTCCTACGCTGCCGATGAACACATCAGCAAAGGACTCATGATCCAGCCGAATCCGAAACAGGCTGAGTCGATCGGACAGATCAATACAGCCATCAGTGCCGGTTCCGGTCAAACGTTCATGCTGCATGGAATTACAGGAAGCGGAAAAACTCAGGTCTATATCGAAGCCATCCGTCATACGCTGTCGCTCAAGAAAACGGCTATTGTTCTGATCCCCGAGATATCTCTGACTCCGCAGACTGTAAAGCGATTCCAGCTGCATTTCGGCGACCTGGTGGTGTGGATGCACAGCAGAATGTCCGACGGCGAACGGTATGATGCGTGGCAGATGGCCCAGGATGGACGATGTTCCATTGTGATCGGTCCGCGGTCCGCTTTATTCGCGCCGCTGAAGAATATTGGTCTCATCATCGTGGATGAAGAGCATGAGTCATCCTACAAACAATTCGATGCCAGTCCGCGATACCATGCACGTGATGTTGCCATCATGCGCGGCGGACTTCATCATTCGGTGGTCGTGCTTGGTTCCGCTACTCCGTCAATGGAATCGTATTCCAATGCGCTCGCCGGGAAATACACACTCCTCTCTCTTCCGGAACGTGCGGATAATGCCGTACTGCCTCCGGTGAGGATCGTGAATATGATCGATGAGAGGACACGGTTATATGCCGCGGCGAAACTGCAGGCAAAGGAACACGGAAAGAAAGCATTCGAAAATCTTTCCCGCAGTATCTCCTCTGCACTCGAGCTGAAGATCCGCGACAGACTGGAGAAAAAGGAAGGGATCATCTTGCTGCAGAACCGACGGGGATTTGCGCCGTTCACCGAATGCACATCGTGCGGGCATGTGGAACAGTGCGAGCAGTGCAATGTTACGATGACGTACCATGCTACAAAGAAGCATCTCCGGTGCCATTATTGCGGAACGGTCAAACCGGCTCCGACCACATGTTCAGAATGCGGCGGATTCGAGTTCACACTCAACGGTTTCGGCACTCAGAGAGTGGAGCAAGAGTTGACCGGGCTATTCCCTTCCGCAACCATCCTGCGAATGGATATGGATACAACGTCGCGAAAGGGTTCGCATGAGAAGATCCTGCGACAGTTCGGTGAAGGAGGCGCGGATATCCTGCTGGGAACGCAAATGGTCGCGAAAGGACTCGACTTTCCGAGAGTCACGCTGGTTGGAGTGATCTCGGCGGATACGCAGATGATGTTGCCGGATTTCCGGTCAGCCGAAAGAACGTTCCAACTATTGACGCAGGTGGCGGGCCGAGCCGGAAGAAGTACGTTGGCAGGCGAAGTGGTCATTCAAACGTCGCAGCCCGGACACTATGCACTCAAGCATGTCCGTGAACATGATTTTCTCGGTTTCTATCAGGAAGAGATAGAGTTCAGAAAAGCGATCAACTATCCTCCGTTCTCACGAGTGATCGTGATAGAGTTCAAAGGAAGGATCGAACGGAGTGTGGAAGAGACGGCGGTCGTCTTCGGGAAAAAACTATCCACACATATAGCCCGTGAATCCATCTTAGGACCGGCACCGGCGGTTCTGTCCAAAATAAAGAATGATTTCCGCTGGCAGATCATCATCAAAGCGGATAAAGAGACGGATAAAAACGGCACACGCGCACGGTTTTCCGTTGCGCGTGTGTTGAATGAAGAACAGTCCCGAGCATCAGCGCGGAACGTGAAGATCATTGTGGATGTGGATCCGACCGGGATCCTATGATCCATGAAAAATATTACCCTCCGAACAACATTCCGATATAATTCATCCCAACGGTCACCACCAGCCAGAATACGAGTGATGCAGAGATTCCTTTCACAGTCGAAATCGACCAGACCTTTGATAGTCCGATGCCGACAACGGAGAACTGCCAGATCGAGAGCGCACTGATCGCTGTCAGCAATGTGTGAGTTTTGTTCATTGGATCAATTTCACTGACAAGCATCCCAAGATTTGGACCTGCATACATCGAACCCATCGCAACAATGAATACCAATGAGATGATGGAGCTGACTGGTATGATCAACATTCCAAGTCCATAGGTCTCACAGATCTTGAGATACGAGACCGTTGATTTAAAGAATATTTTTCCCAACAGCCAAAATCCGAGTGAGAATCCGAAGAGTGAAACGTAGATGTAAAAGACCATCCCGACCGATCCAAAGATCAGGAACATGGGGGAGCCGCCTTTGGAGAATTCGAGAGCTTTTTCCATCTGCTCCTGGTTCATTTTTCCCTGGTCCACCTGCTGCTGCATCGCCTTCATTTGATTATTGTGCAGTTGATCCTGAATGGCAGGCTGACTGAACATGACGAACATGGAGATCAGTACGCTCACCAATGCGATGAACGCAGGGATACTCCAGTTGGAATTCTTCTTCTCCGACGCGGCCATCTGTTCATAGATCTCGCCGGGAGACGAAAGAATACCGATAAATTTATCGCTCAGCGACAGTTCCGTAGTGGTTTCCGGTGTAATAATCTCTTCGGGCATAATCATTTCCTTCCATAATTGTTAATAAATCCGCTGATAGTTTACTGAATGTAGAACGCAGTATCAAATGAAATTTTTTCCAAAAAAAGAGCGGATCTTCATCCGCCCATAGTCTGAAACTCCCCTTATTTTAGCCACTATTTGAACTTTTGCATCAGGTCGGACAGATCGACAATGTCATTCATCTCCACGCCGGAGGCATCGACCGATCTCCCAGATCCATTCAATTTTTCGTTCGCGGAGAATACAGAGAGATCCCCGAGATCAACGACTCGGCCGATCCAGCGTGATCCCGTTGGATCACGGACCTCCTCTTTGTTCACAGCGATATCAGCGATGATCGAAGGACGTCCGTCCGAAAATGTGACGGTCACTTTTTCAATGATATAATCGAAAAGATTCTTTGTGTTCATCGGAATATTCTCATACGGCATCACCCCGGTCTTTTCGTAGGCCTTTGATGCGATCGATGAGAATACCGACAGCAGTCCAACACAATTCAATTTCCGGATGAACATCTTGTCCGGATCATCCTTCCATCCGCCGCTTTCGATCAGTACGACGCTGGTCCCCCACTTCTGGATATTGTCACCGAATGCACGCGGTTCGAATGTGTCGTCATATTTTCCGATATGGTCCGGTGCGAATTGCTGAAGGACAAGATTCAATTCCGAGGCTACTTTCTTTGCGCGAGTGCGCACTGAGTTGTCCGTCTTTTCCACATTGTATGCCGGTGCCAAAAGCGAGATGACTGCAACGGTCCCTTTATCCCCCACCGAATAGCGCGGGTCCTGATCGTGCAGGTTGAATCCGATCTCCGGATCGAATCTGTCGCGCGTCTCTTTCAGGATACGGGCTTCGGGTGTCTGCAGCCGCATCGCGTCGCGGTTCATATCGATCCCCTGCGACGTGCGCCTCTGGAAACGTTCGGCACCATCCGGATTGAGCATAGGAATGATGAGAAGTGTGGTCTCGGAAAGGATCATTTTCACTTCAGCGGAATTCCTATTGAGCGAGATATAATTAAGAAGATCGAAGAGGGCCATGGTCGCTGTCGGTTCATCGCCGTGCATTTGGGACCAGAGGAAGATCTTCGTCTTCCCCGAACCGAGTTTCAGAAGATTGATGGAGCGATGTTCGGCAGACTCACCGATCTTTTCGACAGAGACCAATTCACCGAGCGAGCGCTTGATGGTCTCCAGATGCGTGAGAAGTTCAGCATGCTTAAATCGACGGGAAGATATCCCATTGAACCGGTATTGTTCATAGGAACCGAAGAGCTGCTTTGAGAATTGTGCATCGACAAGTTGAGTGATCATAACACACACCAAAATGGAAAAAATGGTCTTCATTGGACCCCTAAAAATAAAAAAATCCCGTCCCGCACAGATCGGCGGAACGGGATGAGTGTACCAAAAAATTACTTCAATAACAGCATCCGTTTTGCATCGGTGAATGTGCGGCCGTCACTCATCTGTGCCGTGATGCGGTACAGATACATTCCGCTCGCGACCTTTGCGCCAAATGCATTGAAAGCGTTCCACATCAATGAATTATATCCCTGCTGTGCTTCACCGTTGAACAATTCCTTCACGACATTTCCCAGCAGATCGTAGATGACAACGCTAACCTTACCGCCGGCCGGCATGGTGTAACTGATCATAGTGGAAGGATTGAACGGATTTGGGTAATTCTGCTCCAACGCGAATTCTGCGGGACCATTTGATCGGTCATTGACAGCAGCCGAACTTGATACAGCCATTGTATCGTAGGCCGTGGTGGTCAAGACCGTTGATGATCCGGTATGGGGAGGTGTAACCATGAAGATCTCTTCATTGGCATTTTCGAACCAGATGACATTTCCGCCCCAATCAATTGCGATGTCAGCATTAGCATTATTGTTACCGCCGAGTGAACCGAGGACATTTCCTGATTTGAAGATCTGAATGGTTTGGGGGAATGCACCGTCGATATTCGTCAATTCCCAAATTCCATACGTCGCAGAGTCAGCCGCACTTGCGCCGCGCACGCTGTAATAGATCGTATCATCCGAAGCAGAGCTCTTGTTCGGTCCGCTTTTCTTTGCGAAGCCGATAGGCAAGCCGGTCGTCATTGAAATGGAGAACTGTGCATCCTCCCGTTTCTTCGGCAATGTTCCGCTGATATCATACCGTTCAACATATCCGGGTGCGGCTCCCGAACCGCCTGCGGCAATTCCGACACCGGTTCGGATAGAAACAAGCATACCGCCCGCATCATCGATGATAACATCGCGGATAAAGTTTCCGAGTGTGGCGACCAATTCCAGCGGGGTGGTGAGTGTATCGCTGTTCCCGATATTTGCACGATAGATCGAAGTATCCGCGGCGATATATAATTTCAAATTGGCACCGCTGCCGGAAGCATAGATCCCTTTTGGCTTTGAAATATTTCTTATGATAATTTTGGGAAGAGCAGAATCATTGTCGATACGCGAGATAAAATTTCCGCCATGCCCCGCCTGATAGACCCGTCCTTTGCTGTCCACTGCTGCGGTCCACGGTGCGGTAGCGCCCCATGTGAAGACAGAATTGTCGGTATTCGTCAACTGCGGATGGTCTGCCGCTGTTCCTGCGAACGATCCGTCGGGATTATAACGAAGGAGTCCCAATTTGTACCCTGATGTTCCCCCATCGAGATTGCTCGCATACCAATATCCGAAACCAGGAGTATTCATATTGGAATTCACATCAAGTCCGCGCGTAAAAATTCCGGTTGAAATAGCGCCGATCGGAGATGTCTGTTGAAAATAGATCGATTTGTAATCGGTTGCCGAATATACTAATCCTGTAGCTGTAATCGTTGCATAGTACTTCGTTCCAAGCGCAGCACCGGAACCATTCCACGCAACAGAATTGGGATTCGTTGCACGTCCCTGACTGCCGGCATTGATCGTGGCTACAAGCGCATTGGTAGAAGCATTGAACACTTTTACAACGACCGATGTTGCAGTATCATTCAGGTAATATGAGATCTTTACTCCCGTTCCATCGGTGAACTTACCGTCGAACGGTTTCCCGTCCGGATTCGTGATCTTTGTCCGTGAGGCGAACACATCCGCTACGAGTATATTCGAGGCGACGACACACAGAACCGCGACAATCGAAACAAGTTTTTTCATGCTTACTCCTTAATAAATAAGAAAATATGACATTGGATTGAACATAATAAAGACTGAATTGTCTGCGGACTGAATATAGGAGAATATAGTCTGTTTGCCATAGAATCGCAATAATCTCAGGAAAAAAGTTGCTCTTGGGAATTCACCCATATTTTCGTATTTTGTGACACATTTTTGAATCCCGCTCAACGGGATTTTTTTATCACTATAATAGAACAAGTAAGGAGTGTTTCAGTGGAAGTAACGATCAATAATGTGAATGACTGCGTTCGTGAAATGACCGTCACAATGTCCCAGGAAGAATTGACCCCGCATTTCGAAAAAGCGTATAAAGAAGCCGCACCGGCGCTGGAGATCAAGGGATTCCGTAAAGGGAAAGTGCCGATGCACATGATCAAAAAGATGTTCGGTGCAAGCATCGAATATCAAGCAGTCGAAGAGATCACGAATGATGTCTTCCGGAAGGAGATCGAATCACGGAACATCAATCCGCTCGGCACACCTTCGATCAACAAGATCGACTTCAAACCGGGAACTCCGCTGACATTTGTGATCACCTTTGAGGTCCGTCCCGAATTCGAACTGAAGGACTACAAATCGATCGCGATCGAAAAGTATACCCACGCAGCGACCGAAACCGAATTGGAAAGCGAGATCGAACGTCTTCAGCAGATCAATTCCACCATGGAAGAAGCAACGAAAGCCGAGAATGATTTCCATGTAGTTACCGTCGATATGCTGGATATGGACCAGAACGGACATTCACAGGAAGGAATGAAGATCTACCTCCGCGAAAAATCGACCGAGAAAGAGATCAAAGAAGCACTGGCAGGAACGTCAGTCGGTGATGTGAAAGAGGTAAAATTCAGTCATGCGCACGGTGACCATTCTCATGACGTGCATCTGAAGCTGACGGTGAAGAAGATCGAGAAAGTGGTCCTTCCCCCGATGGATGATGCACTTGCACAAAAGGTAAGCAACGGTAAATTCCAGACCGCTGAAGAATTGAAACAAAATATCAAGAAAGACCTTCAGGAATTCTGGAAAGAGCGCAGTGACCGTCGTTTCGAGAACGATCTGCTCTCCGAGATCGTCAAATTGTACGACTTCACCGTTCCCGAAGCGTTGATCCAGAATGTGACGGACACATTCATTGAAGATGCGAAGAACCAGCAGCCGAACAAACAACTGCCGAAGAACTTCAACGAGAAAGCGTACCGCGAACAGGCCCGCGAAACAGCGATCTGGCAGTCCAAATGGCTCTTGATCAAAGAACAGTTCATCGCGAAAGAGAAGATCGAGATCGCGGATGCGGAGATCGAAAAGATCGCTGAAGAAGAATCTGCCAAATTGAACATCGACAAAGAACGTCTTGTGAATTTCTACAAGAGTTCTGAGAACGCACTGGAACGCCTGAAATACAACAGACTGCTTGAAATTCTCAAACAAAATGTGAAGATTACCGAAGTTGAAACGGACGATTACAGTAAATTTGCAACGAATTGATCTGACAATTTTTTAGCGTTTCATACGTCTAATAGATAGTCCAGTCATCGCCAAATTTACATTCTAAAGGAGCATTATGATCAAGAAAAGCACAGTCCAAACGAAACCGTACGAAATATATAATCAGCTCGTTCCGATGGTCGTGGAACAGACCAGCCGCGGCGAGCGCGCATACGATATCTTCTCCCGCTTGTTGAAAGAACGTATCGTGTTCATCGGTACCGCTATCGATGACTATGTTGCATCGCTTGCCATCGCACAGATGCTGCATCTCGAAGCGGAAGATCCGGAAAAAGATATCTCCATCTACATCAACTCACCCGGCGGTTCGGTGACGGCAGGACTCGGCATCTATGATACGATGCAGATCATCCGTCCTCAGGTCTCGACGATCTGCGTAGGAATGGCTGCAAGTATGGGAGCGATCCTTCTGCTTGCGGGTGAAAAAGGAAAACGCCAGGCACTGCCGAATTCACGAGTGATGATCCATCAGCCGTGGGGCGGTGTTCAGGGAACAGCTTCCGACATCAGCATCCAGGCGGAAGAGATCCTGAAAACAAAGAAACGTCTCAACGAGATCATCAGCCAGCACACCGGCAAACCGATCGCGGATGTTGAAAAAGATACGGACCGTGATAATTACATGTCCTCACAGCAGGCGCTGGAATACGGATTGATCGACAAAGTCTTGACCAAACGTGCTGTAGAACCTAAAAAAGAAAAATAATCCATGAGCAAGCAAAAGAGCGAAGATAAAGTTCGTTGTTCATTCTGCGGACGCAGACCCGAAGAAGTGACCAGCATTATTGCCGGACCGGATGTCTACATCTGCGACATGTGCGTTTCCACGTCCATGGATATCATCCGGAACAACCTCTCCTCTTCGCGGACGAAACGGATCAAGAATAAGGGCCTTCTCACCCCGACCCAGATCAAATCCGCACTCGATGAGTACGTGATCGGTCAGGACCAGGCGAAGAAGACCCTTGCCGTGGCTGTCTACAATCATTACAAACGGATCGATACACAGGAACAGTTCTCTGATCCGGACAATGTTGAGATCGAAAAGAGCAACATCCTGCTGATCGGTTCGACGGGAACAGGTAAGACGCTGCTTGCACAGACGCTCGCACGTATTCTGGATGTTCCGTTCGCCATTGCTGATGCCACAACACTCACCGAAGCCGGTTATGTCGGTGATGATGTGGAAACTGTTCTCGTTCACCTTCTGCAGAATGCGGAATATAACGTGGAACGGGCTGAACGCGGCATTGTCTACATCGACGAGATCGACAAGATCGCACGGAAAAGCGACAGTGCCTCCATCACCCGTGATGTTTCGGGCGAGGGTGTTCAGCAGGCATTACTGAAGATACTCGAAGGAACGGTCGCCGGTGTCCCGCCGAAAGGTGGACGCAAGCATCCTGAGCAGAGTCTCATCAATATCAATACGAGGAATATCCTGTTCATCTGCGGCGGTGCATTCGAAGGATTGGAAAAGATCATCTCCCGCCGTGTTCATAAGAATGCGATCGGTTTTGGAGCGGAGATCAAGAGCAAGAAGGAACAATCCGCTGATGTGTACATTCAGATGTCCGAACCGGATGACCTTCTGAAATTCGGTCTCATTCCGGAATTCATCGGCAGACTTCCCGTCCTTACAACACTGCATTCGCTGGACGAAAGCGCGTTGATGAACATCCTCACGGAACCGCGCAACGCTATTGTGAAACAGTTCAAGAAACTCTTCAAATACGAAGGCGTTGAACTGGACTTCGAGGAAGCGGCGTTGAAGCAGATCGTTTCGAGAGCGATGGCGCGAGGGACCGGTGCACGTGCATTACGTTCGGTGGTGGAAGAGATCATGCGCGACATTATGTATGAACTTCCGTCCAAAACGAATGTGACGAAGTGTGTTGTGACGAAGGAGACCGTTGAGAAGAAGAAAGAGCCGATCTACGTTCTGGAAGAAAGAAAGTCGGCATAAAATTCTCACACAAAGACACAAAGAACATTTATCAATAAAAAATCCCGCATCGCGGGATTTTTTATTTTTACAATCTTGATAAAAGCTGCAGAGCATTTATTCATTTCCAACGACCCATCCTAATGCAATGATCGCCGCTGTCTCCGTGCGTAAACGACGACGACCAAGCGAAACCTGAGTGAATTGAGCCTTCTCTGCCATTTGCACTTCTTCGTCCGTGAATCCTCCCTCCGGCCCGATCAGGATCATCGCAGTGCGCGGAGGTTTACGGTTCTTCAACGCTTCGGCGATGAACAGAATATGATCGGTCCGTTCATATGGGATGAGTTTCATGTCGAATTCCGCGGAATCGGTGAGGACGGTTTCGAGATCCTTCGGAGGAGTGATCTTCGGAAGAATGCATCTGCCGGACTGCTTCATCGCAGCGAGGGCGATATTGTTCCAACGGTCCTCTTTCGGCGAACGAGCGATCGTGCGCGAGGTCTGCAGGGGGATGATCGTCCGTACACCAAGTTCCGTCGCCTTTTCGATGATCCAATCCATTCGTGAAGGATTCTTCAACTGAGCCACGGCAAGTGTCACATCAATGTCCGGTTCGTGAAGATGATGATGTTCGAACAGGATCTCACACTCGATCATTTCGGGAGCGACAAGACGGATGACCGCTTCGAACGCTTTTCCATTACCGTCCACAACCCAGATATTGTCACCCGGCTGTTTGCGGAGAACACGCGAGATATGCTTCGCCTCATCCCCTTCGATGGCGATGTGGTGGTCGATGATATATTCTGATGGAACGTAGAAGTATTCGCTCATAGTATTAAAAGTCGGTGAGTCATGAAGTATATGAGTCGTGAAGTCGATTCGTGATTTTTAAGCACAGGCGACTGAATGCTATATAAGAATATGCATTTCCACCGTATCATTATAACGCTGCACCTAAGTCGAAAATGATCTCTCCTTGAGAGAACGGCTTTCCATACGGGAAGGCATATTCGATCCTTCCAACGACACTGTATGCCAGCAAAAGATGAAGGCCGGCTCCATATCCTGAATAGAACGATCTATTTGAGAACGATTGATTCCGGTACCACGTTTTCCCCGCATCGGCAAACAGAGCTACATTCACGGCATAGCGGACATCCTGGAATTGATCGATAGGGATAAAATCGAATTTAATATACCGCGGAGTGATCAACGGGATGTGTGTCTCAAGTGTCGCTCCGATGATCTGCTCACCCTCGAGGATAGTATCAAAATACCCGCGGATCCTTTCAGAATAACCGAAGAATGTATGTCCATAGACCGGCACCCTGCCTCCTTCTGCGAAATTACCGAACACTCTGCCGGCGAGGATCACATCGTTCCACGTCGGGACATATCTCCGAAAATCAATCCCGATCCTTTGATAGTTCACGTCATTCTCGAACAGGCCGAATTTTGATATCCCCACTCCAATGAACGTTCCATATGATGCATATTCCTTGAGATCCCTCGTATCATAAAAATATGAAGCATGCAAAGAATAGAATTCATCCCTGCCGTTCGGAGAGAGCGTTCTCCCGGACAGGTTATCAGAGACTGAAAGGTTCAAGTACTCTACTTTCATTGTGATCAATGTAAAGAGAGAGAAACGCTTCCCCAGCGTGAGTTCTATCCCCGAACGGTTCTCGTCATAATTCGATGCACCGGCGAGGGAGACTAGACTTCTGTTCTGCTGCTCAGTATAGTACGCACGGAATGAAAAGAATATTTTGTGCTGGAGATCAAAATGAGGATCGGTATAATTGATCGAAACGAACGGATCGGTGTGAAGGCCGAATGCTCCATATCCCTGGACATTATTTCCCCCGATGTTATTGTGAGCAAGGCCTAATCCGTAATAGTATTTAGAGAAATCCCTGTCTTTCAGTCCCAGAACAGGGAACGGATAGAAATACCATCGTTCGGAAACGATCACGCTCACTGTTGCAAGATCACCGGTATCCGGGATCACCTGAAGGTCGACTTTCGTGAAGAGACGCAGACTGTAGATACGGTTGATGTCGAATTGCGCGGCCTCATGCGTGATGAGCTCGCCGGGTTTCAGCGACATCTCCTCTTCGATGATGTAGGATTTGGTCACCTCGTTCCCGATATAGATCACCTGTCCGACGCGATATGTCGAGTCAGGCCAGTTGAATTTCGGGATCGTCACCTCCTGTGCAAAGGAAACAGTCACGAATATCATCAGAAAGAGAAATGTTTTGATCATCGACCCCAATATATGAAAAATAAAAAGGCAGAACATTCGTTCTGCCTTCACGTTCGTACATCCTGTCGTTCAATGGATCAATGCACGGTGTTCAACCGCGATACATAGGTCCATAACAACCGACAGTCCGGCTTGCTCCGCTTTTTGTGCAGCTGCTTCGTTCACCACATTCAACTGCATCCAAATAGATTTTGCACCGACACTGATCGCTTCATCGATCACCGGCATGACCTCATCGGGATTGCGGAAGATATCGACGATATCGATCTTTTCCGGTATCGACTTTAAGTCGGGATAGCATTTCATTCCAAGCACTTCCTGATACATAGGATTCACCGGGAAGACTTTGTATCCCTTCTTCACCAGAAATTCCGCTATCGCACCGCTGTCACGCCACGGTTTCGGAGAAGCACCAACAACGGCTATTGTTTTGGCCTCGGTTAAAAGAGCTTTAAGATCTTCTTCTTTGGTTATCATTTTTGAAAACTTCCATATTACAAGATCGCAGGATTACAAGATTCCATTCATCGGATCACATTAATTTTGCAATACTGTAATTTTGTCAATCTTGTAAATATTATTTCGTTTCTTCCATATAACTTTCTACTGGAGGACAGACACAGATCAACTGACGGTCACCATGGGTATCATTCACGCGGCCGACGCTCGGCCAGAATTTATGGGCACGCACCCAGGGAGTCGGATACGCAGCTTTTTCACGTGAATAAGCATGCTTCCATTGATCGTTCATCACGGAATATGCTGTGTGCGGAGCATGTTTCAGAACATTGTCGTCTTTAGGGAATGTTCCCTGCTCGATCTCGGCGATCTCTTTGCGGATATTCAGCAGCGCATCACAGAAACGGTCGAGTTCGGCTTTCGGTTCGCTTTCTGTCGGCTCGATCATCAGAGTTCCTGCAACAGGAAATGATACAGTCGGTGCATGGAATCCGTAATCCATCAAACGCTTTGCGATATCCGTCACTTCGATACCGGCAGAAGCTTTGAACTTCCGCATGTCGACGATCATCTCATGTGCACAGCGTCCGTTCTTTCCGACATAGAGGATGTCGAATTCTTTTTCGAGGCGCGCTTTGATGTAATTCGCATTCAGGATGGCATACTTCGTTGAATTCGTGAGTCCGTTCGCACCCATCATCTTTATGTAAGCATACGAGATCAGAAGGATGCTAGCACTGCCCCACGGTGCGGCCGATACAGCAGACATCTGCGTTACAGGTGTTGCTTCTTCGTCATCGCTGTCGATCATATCGACCACAGAATGCCCGGGAAGGAACGGAACAAGATGTTTCGCCACACAGATCGGTCCCATGCCGGGTCCGCCGCCGCCGTGCGGAATGCAGAATGTTTTGTGAAGATTCAAATGACAGACATCGGCACCGATGCGAGCAGGACTTGTGAGTCCGACCTGCGCGTTCATATTCGCACCGTCCATATACACTTGTCCGCCGTTCCTATGGACAATGGCGCACATTTCCTGAATACTCTCTTCGAATACACCGTGCGTTGACGGATAGGTGACCATCAAACAGGCAAGATTATCTTTATGCTGTTCCGCTTTTGCTTTCAGATCGTCCACTTCGACATTTCCGCGTTCGTCGCATTTCACAACGACCACCTGCAGTCCGGCCATCACCGCGCTGGCGGGATTTGTTCCGTGAGCTGAGGAAGGGATCAATGCAACATTCCGGTGGTATTGTCCTTTTGATTTAAGATACTCGCGGATCACAAGGAGTCCCGTGTATTCACCCTGCGAACCTGCGTTCGGTTGGAGCGACACGCCGGCAAATCCGGTGATCTCTTTCAGATCGTTGGAGAGTTCCTCGAAGATCTGCGTGTATCCCATCGCCTGTTCGCGGGGAATGAACGGATGCAGTGCAGCGAATTCCGGCATTGTAATAGGAAGCATCTCGGTGGTCGCGTTCAACTTCATAGTGCAGGAACCGAGCGGGATCATGGAGAAATTGAGTGAGAGGTCCTTCATCTCCAATGCATGGATGTAACGGAGCATCTCATGCTCCGAACGGTGCGAATTGAAGATGGGATGCAGCATGAAATTGCTTGAGCGGACGAATTTCTTTTCCCATTCGAGCTGAACATTCTTTGCGAGTTCTGCAACTGATATGACTTTGCTCTTGACCGATGCGAAGACGGAAAGAATGGTCTCAACTTCTTTCAGAGTTGTCGTTTCGTCAACTGATATTCCGACCGATGTATTGCTCACGCGGCGGAAATTCATCAATGCACCGGCTGCACGATTGATGATGGAATCGGTTGCGTTACCTGTTTCGATATGCAGTGTATCGAAGAAGACTTCGTTCGTCTGTTTGAATTCTAATTTCTTCATTCCTTTGTCCAACACTTTCGCGAGTCCGTGAACTCGGGAAGCGATATTCTTCAAACCGTCCGGACCGTGATAGACACCGTACATACTTGCCATCACGGCAAGCAGCACTTGTGCTGTACAGATATTGCTCGTTGCTTTTTCGCGGCGGATATGCTGCTCACGTGTCTGCAGTGCCATTCTGTATGCTTTGTTTCCGTTGGAATCGATGGAGACACCGATGATGCGGCCCGGCATTACGCGTTTATACTCGTCTTTCGTTGCCAGATATGCTGCATGAGGACCGCCGTAGCCCATCGGCACACCGAATCGCTGTGCGCTTCCCACAACGATATCCGCACCGAATTCGCCGGGAGGGGTCAGCATTGTCAGGGAAAGCAGATCAGCAGCAACTGTCACGAGGACATTCTTTGCTTTCGCCTGCGAGCAAAATTCTGCGTAATCATAGATCGCACCATTCCCTGCGGGATACTGAACGAGTGCACCGAACACCTTGTCACCAAATGGTGCTTTGCGGTGGTCGCCGATGATCACTTCAATTCCAAGCGGAACGGCGCGCGTCTTGATCACATCAATGGTCTGCGGGAAACATTCTTCAGAGACGAAGAACTGATTCCCTTTCTTCTCATGATTGTGGGAATACATCATGAACATCGCTTCGGCTGCGGCAGTCCCTTCATCGAGCAATGACGCATTGGAGATCTGCATCCCGGTCAGATCGATGATCATCGTCTGATAATTGAGCAGCGCTTCAAGCCGTCCCTGCGCGATCTCCGCCTGATACGGAGTGTATGCCGTATACCAGCCCGGATTCTCAAGGATGTTCCGCTGGATCACCTGCGGAACGATCGTTCCATAATATCCTGCACCGATGAATGAACGGAAAACCTTGTTCCTTGCCGCGATGCCGCGGATGTGATTGATCGTCTCCAATTCCGTCATCGCTTTATTGATCTTCATGGGAGCTTCAAGACGGATGTTCGCCGGGACGGTCTGTTCGATAAGTTCATCCAGCGACGCTGCACCGATGGTCTTCAGCATTTCTTTCGTCTCTGCTTCGTTGGGACCGATGTGGCGCGGTTCGAAGATGTCGGTGGGCAATAAATTAAGAGTCATGGGATTTTAGATTTTTAGAATAACAATATTTGAATTCGTGATACTCGAAACTGGATTTATATTCTATATTTTTCTTTGTGCCTTCGTGCCTCTGTGGTTAAGAGGGAATCTGTAATTTCTGTATCGCAATCTCTGCGGCAGCTTGTTCAGCTTCTTTCTTATTCTTTCCGGTGCCGGTGCCGAACGGATCATTGCCGACGAGTACCTGTATCGTGAATGTGCGGTCGTGGTCCGGTCCTTCTTCTTTCAACGTCTGATAGCGCGGGATACCTTTTCCCTTCGCCTGCGAGAGTTCAAGCAGCTCACTTTTGAAATTCTGATCGCTTGCCTTAAGATAACCGTTCGCAAGTGCCGAATGAAGACGTTCGAGGATGAATCCCTTCGAAACATTCATTCCGCCGTCCAGATACAATGCGGCGATCACCGCTTCATACGCATCGGAAAGAATCGTGTCGAAGCCTTTTTCCTGCACCCCGGCCGAATTGGTGTGCGTGAGCATGAACTTCCTTAGGTCGATCTCTTTTGCGCAGAATGCCAGGGCTTTACGGTTCACCAACCGCGCACGCATGATGGTCAGCTCACCCTCTTCCTTATCCGGATACTGAGCATAAAGATATTCAGCAACAACAAAATTCAGGATGGAATCACCGAGGAATTCGAGCCGCTCGTTCGATTCAAGTCCTTCGATATGGGAGACAGGAATGAATGAACGATGGACAAGAGCGCGGACGAAATAATCCTTGTTGACGATAGAATAACGTAAGACCGATTGTAATTGGTTCCAGTCAACGCGGGAGTAGAGAGTGTGGAGTGTTCGGTCCTGTTTTCCGAAGAGCGATGCAAAGAATTGACGAAATCGCGAAAGAACCACTGGTTGTGCGCGCTAATGAAGAGTTCAATTAATTGTGATAAATATAGGGAAAATTGGGGAGAATTGCCTGAGGGAATTTTGCGTTTACCGACTAAAGCTTCAAATCTGTCATGCCTCCCTACGGGATCGTAGATCGACTTCGCTCGGCATGACAGATTCATTACTTTCGTGGAATTATTCTTGTATCAGCGATTGACTGATGCCATTCCCCGTTCAGGATAGCGGGTACCGGATGCAGAACCGACAGGTATCGCATCGTTGATCAGCGCAAGTTCATCCTTGGTGAATCGGATGGATGCTGCAGCGGTGTTCTCTTCAAGATACTTCCGTTTCTTCGTCCCAGGAATGGGAATGATATTGAAATCCTGCGAAAGGACCCACGCCAATGCCGTTTGGGCAGGTGTTGCGTTCTTTAATTTCGCGAATTCTTCAATGCGCTTCACCAGCTCCAGATTCTTTGCCATATTATCGCCGGCAAATCGGGGATTGCTCCTGCGGTAATCATCCGCCGGCATTTCATCCGTGGAAGTGAAACGTCCCGTCAAGAATCCTCTGCCGAGAGGACTGTATGCAACGAAAGTGATGCCGAGTTCCTTGCAGAGAGGGAGTGTTTCCGCTTCAACATCGCGGGTCCACAGTGAATACTCAGTTTGCAATGCGGAAATAGCATGGGTCTTGTGTGCTCTGCGGATGGTCTCCGGCGCTGCTTCGGAAAGACCGAGGAAACGGACCTTCCCTTCCTTCACCAGATCGCTCATCGCACCGACCGTCTCCTCGATCGGAACATTCGGATCGACACGGTGCTGATAATAGAGATCGATCACATCGATGCCGAGATTCTTCAGACTGGTATCGCATGCTTTCTTTACATAGTCCGGTCGGCCGTTCACACCGAGGAATGCGCCGTCAGGACCGCGCATGTTGCCGAATTTGGTAGCAATCATAACATCCTTGCGGTGCGGTTTGAGCGCCTGCCCGACAAGCACTTCATTCTTCCCAACACCGTACATATCCGCCGTATCGAAGAAATTGATACCGAGTTCCACCGCGCGGTGGATGGTCGCTTCTGATTCAATATCATCCTGTCCCGAATAGAATTCGGACATGCCCATGCAGCCGAGACCGAGGGCGGAGAGAATCAAATTACTGTTCCCTAATTTTCGATGTTCCATATTATTTTCCTTTTTTTACGATCAGTAATGTGCTGATGAGCTAAGATACATAAAAAGCCTATGACATATATTTTTGAATGCTTTAAAAAGAGCGGGACGGACTTTCCCGCCAAACATCTCGGCGGGTAAACGTCCGTCCCTACAGAGCTTCTTTGTGCTTGCCCGCCGGTTCTTTGGCGGGCCTTTGTGTGAAAAATTATTCAGCGAATTTCTTGAATGCCAGCGTAGCCCCGACTAAGAACGTCGGGACAACACAATGCGCTTTTAGTCAGAGAACTTTTTGAATGCCAGTGTCGCATTATGTCCGCCGAAGCCGAAAGCGTTGCAGATGGCTGCATTCACCGTCTTTTTGATCGAGACGTTCGGCACGTAGTTCAGATCGCATTCAGGATCGGGAGTTGTATAATTGATGGTCGGATGGATCTCGTCCGTCACCACGCTCATGATGGTCGCGATGGCACCGACAACACCGGCGGCACCGAGTAAGTGACCGATCATGGATTTGGTAGAGTTTACCGCGATCTTCTGTGCATGGTCACCGAACACAGTTTTAATGGCGTTCGTTTCGTATTTATCGTTGTAATAGGTCGATGTTCCGTGCGCATTCACATAATCGATATCCGTCGGTGCGAGTCCTGCATCA
>JBMOHT010000060.1:0-19610 GCA_049317705.1 Bacteroidota bacterium
TTTGAACGGTTCGATGAATTTCTGGAGAAATATTCGGAGGGGCCGAAGTATCTTTTGAATGATCCCGTGGCACAAATCGTTGCTGATTCTATTCGGTTTTGGGATAATAAGCGTTATACACTTGTCGGGTATTGTATCATGCCGAATCACGTACATTTGGTGATCGATATTGGGGGATACACCAATGATATGTATAAAAATAAAACGTCTTACCCGCTTTCGCGTATCATGGAAACGTTGAAGGGCTACACCGCAAAAGCTGCAAATGCGGTCTTGTTAAGGACCGGTCACTTCTGGCAAAAGGAAAGTTATGATCATGTTGTCAGGGATGGAAGTGAATTGAACAGGATCATTCTGTATGTTTTGAATAATCCCGTTAAAGCAGGATTGGTAAAAACTTCCGAGGAATGGAAATGGACATACATCAATGATAAATATTTTATATTGTAGGCACATTTCTGTAGGACACCCTGCTAGGGTGTCCTCTGATAAACACTATTAATCTTCAGTAGCGTATAATCTTTCTTGATACTTTTTGATAAAGTATTTACGCTAAATCTGTAAAAATCTTTTGTATTTAAATCCGTAGGACACCCTGGCAGGGTGTCCTACGTTTCATATGAAAAAATACATCGCACATATCGACCTGGACTGCTTCTTCGTCTCCGTTGAGCGGATCAAGGACCCGTCCCTCATCGGAAGACCGGTCGCCGTCGGCGGTACCGGAAGGCGCGGTGTCATCTCCTCAGCATCGTACGAAGCGCGGAAATTTGGCGTCCGTTCGGCCATGCCCACGGGACAAGCGCTCGATCTCTGCCCCGGACTCATCACCGTCCGCGGCAGCCACGGCGAATACGGAAAGATCTCCAAACGGCTCTATCAGTTCCTCTGTGATTACGCACCGGTCGTGCAGCAGGCTTCCATCGACGAGATGTATATGGATTTCACCGGCTGCGAGAAGCTCTATAATAACGACCTGCCCGGACTCATGCGGACGCTGCAGGCGCTCGTGAAAAAGGAATTCTCCCTCCCCTGCACCATCGCGCTCTCCTCCAACAAGGTCATCTCAAAGATCGCAACAGGATGTGTGAAGCCCGAGGGATGCATCACCATCGAACACGGACTGGAGAAGGAATTCCTCGCTCCGCTGGACATCAACGTGATCCCCGGTGTCGGCGCAAAGACGGAAAAGGAACTCCGGAAATACGACATCAACTTCATCCGCGATATACAAAAATTATCGAAGCAGACCATCGAGGATATCCTCGGTGATCACGGCGGGTATTTCCACCGCGTGGCGATGGGCATCGGCAGTGATGTACTCGAAGTGGAATGGAAACGGAAGAGCATCAGCACGGAGAATACATTCGGAAAAGATATTGCGGATACAAACGAGTTGCTGAAACATCTCTACGACCTGACGGAAAGCGTCTGCTATTCAACACGTCGGTACGGATGGAAGGGAAAGACGGTAAAATTGAAACTTCGTTACTCGGACTTCTCCACCATCACCCGCAATATCACGCTGAACGAATCCACGAACGACGATAAGGTCGTCTTTGATGCGGTGAAGGGGATCTTCCTGAAAGCGTATTCCAAACGGCGCCCAGTGCGTCTGCTCGGCGTGGGACTCACACAATTCTCCGAAGCGAAAGAAGAACCGATGTCCCTCTTCCCCGATGATGAAAAGCGGACGCAGGTCCTTAGTGCCGTGGACAAGCTGAAGAAAAAATTCGGCGACGATGCGATCCACACCGGTTCGTTATAAATTTTCCGTTGCAAATATTCCTCAATATATTTACTTTGTTCAGTATTTTTTTTCACGCCCACCCATCACAACGTCATAAATCTAAGGAGTGTCATGAAACTGTTCTTTTCCGCGATGCTGATCTTCGCATTCACTATATTAACGGGCTGCGGCTCTTCATCGCTGCTCACGCAAGTCTCAGGCACGGCTGCCGGCGCAGATACACAAACAGCCTATAAGACTGTTTCGTCTGTTTTTGCTGCAAATAATTTCTCCGTCTCCGGCGATGATGCCGGCTTCAAGGGACTTATTGCTGATTACGGGACTCCCTGGAAATATTCCCTTTACGGCGACGGTGAGAATTTTCACGAGAAGATAATAACCCTTGGTATGGAGGTCACCGTCGACATCACCGCTAACGCTGCCGGCGGAACCGATATCTCGCTGAAACCGATCTATTGGCAGACCGAAGAACTCGGTGCTCTCGATAAAAAACTGGACAAGGTCGCCGATAAGGTCAACAAGGCAACCGGCAAGGATGTGTTGGGAAAGACCGAAGGAGCTTCTGCATTCCCTGGTGCTTCTTCTCTCCGTTATTATAAAGAGGATGACCGTGAAAGCGGCGCTTTGACCCCGGAAGACACCAAGATCTATAAAAAAATGATGGTTGTCTTTTCAAAAGTGGTAGATGAAATATCCGCACAGCTGAATATCGGCAAGGACAAGTTGAAGTTCGACATTAAAGAATAACTGTCACCACAGATATCATTTAAAACCGAACGTCCCGACTCATCATCGGGACGCTCTTTTTTTAAATATGTTGTATTCAATCTTGCAATACTCTAATCCTGCAATTTAGTAATGCGTTATGTTTTTCCTTACGCCATATTGTGGTACACGTTCTGTACATCATCATCTTCTTCCATCGCATCGATCAGTTCCGTCACTTCTTTCGCCTGCTCGGGTGTTAACTCTTTTGTGGTGGTCGGGATGTACTGCAGCTCCGTGCTGGCGGGTTCAATTCCTTTTTCTTCCAGCGCTTTCTGCATGGAACCGAATCCCTGGAACGTGGTATAGACATACAGGAATTTCTCGTCGCCGCTCAGTTCGTCCAGTCCGTGATCGATCATCTCCAGTTCGAAGGTGTCGATATCCGCAACCTTCTCGATCGGTATCTTGAAGATCCCTTTCCGTTCGAACATGAATGCGATGGAGCCGGAGTTTCCCATGGCGCCGCCGTATTCTTTGAAATGATAACGGACGTTGGAAACTGTGCGCGTCTGATTATCCGTCGCGCATTCCACCACCACTGCGATACCGTGCGGTGCGTATCCTTCATAGATGATCTCGAAATACCCCGAAGTATCCTTGTTCGATGCGCGCTTGATCGCCGCTTCGATCCGGTCCTTCGGCATGTTCACGCTCTTCGCGTTCTGGATGGCGATGCGCAGATGCGAGTTCGATTTCGGATCCACCCCTCCGGCCTTCACTGCAATTTCAATATCTTTTCCGATGCGGTTGAACGCTTTGGACATTTTCTTGAAGCGTGCAAACATCACATGTTTACGTTTTTCGAATATTCTACCCATAACACATCACTTCTGTCAATGAATCAAACGGTGAAAAATCTCATAAAATAGTGGTAGAAAATACGAAAAAAGCGGTTGAAGGTAAAGATGTCCGGCGGACATTCCTTTCTACGGAATACCCGCCTACACAAATCATACAAAAACATCCTATTTTTCCGTCGAACGAGTTCCTTGTTATCAAATTTCGTTGATTGCCGATTTTGTAATGATTAGTTTCACAGTATTATCAGAGGTCCATCCAATCAGGGGATCATGTAATTGTTGTTCGTTCCACGTGCATTGCGCCGCATGAACTATCACCATCATATCATCCGTACATCGTTCCTTGCGTCATCGCTCCGTTCGAAGAGTGCGTGTGTCCGTACGGTTTCCGAATGAAAAAAAAGCAGCCACAATCTTCCGTACGATCGAAACGGAAACGGACCGCCTCTTCTTCCCGCACAGGAAAGACCTCCCGCATCAATATCGTTCCTGCACCCGAGCAGCTCGCGTCCTCCCGAAAAAAGAAGATGATCCCGCATCTCTTCGCCGAGGAAAAATACCGCATGCTGTTCTCGATGACCACAGACGGCATCGTTGTCACGGACAATGCGGGGCGCTGCCTTGATGCGAACAATTCCGCCTGTGTCCTGTTCGGATACTCGCACAAAGAACTGACCTCCCGCTCCATCACCGATATCACCGCCAAGGAAGATGTCGATGCGTTCCGTTCGGTCTGGAAAAAATTCCTGAAGGACGGATGCATGGTCGGCGAATTCACCGTCAAAACAAAATCCGGGAACGAACGGCTTGTCGAGTTCAAATCGATAGCGAATTTCTCGCCGGGCATCCACGTTTCCACCGTCAGGGATCTGACGGAACAGCGTGAAGCTCTCGGCGTTCTGCAGAAGAATGAACAGCGCTATCGAGCATTCATCCAAAACAGCACCGAAGGGATCTGGTGTTACGTTCTAAAACGGCCCGTCGACATCACGCTGCCGGTGAAGACGCAGATCAAACGGTTCTTCAAAGATGCATTCCTTCAGGAATGCAATGACGAATTTGCAAAAATGTACGGATACGCCAATGCAGGCGAGATCATCGGTACTCGCATGGAAGAGATTGTGGTGAAGGGTGATCCGAAGAATGTCCAATATCTTACCCAGTTCATCCGCTCCAATTACCGGCTACGTGAAATGGAGACCGTGGAACAAGATAGGAATGGCAGACAATTCCTGGTGATCAACAACATCATTGGAACAGTGGTGGACGGAAAACTGATCGATGCGTGGGGCACTCAGCGCGATATCACAGAGAAGAAGAAAGCGGAGTACGAACTGCGGTCAACGAAGGATGCATACGCAGACCTGGTTCATCGCATTCCGTTCGTTGTCTATAAATGGAGAATGAAAAAATCCGGTGAGTTCATCCTGGATTTCGTGAGTCCCCGCGTTAAGGACCTGTACGGTATCAGCGATGAATACATGCTGAAGAACCCCGCAGCTATTTTCGAATTGATCCACCCTGATGACCGTGCAGCATTCATCGAACGAAATAATCATTGTGCCCGCACGCTCGAGGTCTTTACGTGGGAGGGCCGGTCACTTGTGAACGGTGTTGAACGGTGGGTGCAGTTCAACTCCACTCCCAGAAAACTGGAGGATGGCGACGTACTGTGGGACGGCATCCTGCAAGAAACAACTGAACGCAAGCAGACGGAAGTAGCCATTCTGACCAAAGGAAATGAGGACAGGATCCTCGCCGAAGCAGCGGAAGCCCTTGCCGGGTTCACAACGGAAGAATCGGTCTTCTCCTATATCGCCACCGTGCTGGATGAGATCGTTCCGAACAGCATTATTATTCTCAGCGCAATGCATGAGACCGATCAAACGGTCCGCGTACGGAATATCTCCGGTTATTCCGGCATGCTCGCAAAAACGGCACGGTCCATTCTGGGATTTGATCCCGAAAAGATCCATTTTAAAATGGAGCAGATGCTGATACAGAAACATTCCGTTCCGCATCTTCACCGGTATGAGAACGGCATACACGAGGTCGCACCGACCATCCTGACGAAACGGGTCGCTTCCAAACTCCAGTCACTGCTGAATTTTCAGGATATCTATTCTATCGGCATCACCGGTAACATGGTGCACGGATTCATCCATCTCTTCTGTTACGACAAGCACGCAAAACAGAACCTCCGTGTCATCGAACCGTTCGTCCATCTCTGCACCATGTCGCTCGAGAAGATCCGTTCACTCAACAATATCACGGAGTCCGAGCGCCGCTACCGGCTGCTGGCGGACAACGCCACCGATGTGGTCTGGGTGATGAATTTCGACGGCACATTCAAATATATCAGCCCGTCCATCTTGGCGCTGCGCGGTTTCACCGTTGATGAATTGTTATCACTTCCGGTCGCCGAACATGTCCTCCCTTCCTCCCGCAGTTCGATCCTGCCGCTCATTGAAAAAGCGAAGAAGGTGTCGGCGGGGATCACAATTGATCTTACACCCGACATCTTCGAGATCGAACAGCCGTGTAAGGACGGTACGACGGTCTGGGTGGAAGTGAATGCACAGGTGATCTTTGATGATGACCGCAAACCGTACGGAGTGCTGGGCGTTTCGCACAATATCACAAAAAGAAAACGGGCGGAAGAGGAACTCCGGAGAACGAACAACGAGAATCGATTCCTTGTTGAAGCATCGCTTGCCCTCGCCGGGTGCTCTACAGAAAAGGATGTCTACGCCGTCATCCGAAAAGAAATTCAGCAATTGATCCCGGGATGTGTGCTGTTCATCATGAATACGTCCGAAGACGGGCAGAAGAGCATCGTCACGGAGATCGCGGGGATCGAATCTTCCGTTCTCTCGGCCGGTATGAAACTGCTCCGGTACGATCCGATCGGGAAGTCGTTCGATAACATGAAGGGATGGGCCGAACTGTTCTGCAAACCGGAACTGCATACGTTCAAGGGGGGTCTGTACGAACTCTCTTCCGGTGTGATACCGAAATTCCTTGCACCAAAGATCGAAATATTGCTGGGGGTGAAAGGATTCCACTCCATCGGGATCGCCGAAGGAAATACCTATCTGGGATACATTCACATCA
This sequence comes from Bacteroidota bacterium, assembly GCA_049317705.1. Lineage (GTDB taxonomy): Bacteria > Bacteroidota > Ignavibacteria > UBA10030 > UBA8401 > UBA8401. The sequence goes on from JBMOHT010000060.1 coordinate 6,433, forward strand.
TGACCAGGCAGGCGGAAATGCCGGTGCTTACATCCACTATAGAAACGTTCGCGCATCAGTGCTATTTGTCTCTCGCAAAGATCAGGACTCAAACGAAGGTCGCCGAAGAGGCGCACCGCAGAACAACGATGATGAACACCTCCGGGGACGGTATCGCCATCATCAATCAGGAACACCGCGTGGTGGAATGCAATCCGCAGTTCGCCCGGATGCTGCGGTATCCTCCGGAAGAACTCATCGGAATGTATGTGTGGAATTTTGAGATGACGATGACGGAGAGTGAGATACGGGAAAAATTTGCCGACCTTCTCTCCATCAATATGATCTTCGAGGCCCGTCACCGCCGAAAGGATGGAACGTCGTATGACGTAGAGGTGAATGCGAGCGGAACGATGGTGGGAAATGAACCATTGGTCTTCGTTGTCTGCCGAGACATCACCGAACGGAATGATATGATCCGTGCGCTGCAGGAAAGCGAAGAAAAACACCGCACCATGTTCGATACCATGGCGCAGGGCGTAGTATATCATGATCGGTCCGGCGCAATTGTTTCCGCAAACCCGGCGGCGGAGAGACTGCTGGGCCTTTCTGCTGATCAATTGATGGGCCGCACGTCATATGATCCGCGCTGGCACTGTATCCACGAAGACGGAACTCCGTACTCCGCCGACACCCTTCCCGCAGAGATCTCGCTCCGCACCGGAAAACAGGTGCTCGGCTGCATGGTAGGGGTGTTCAATGTAAAACTGGAGCGGTACTTTTGGATCATCGTAGATTCGGTCCCTCAGTTCCGCGCAGGCGAAACAACTCCCTACATGGTCTATGTGACGTTCGAAGATGTCACTGAGCGGAAATTGATCGAGGAGGAGCGGAGGACGAATATAGAACAGATCAAATTGAGCGAAGAGAGCTACCGCGGACTCTTCAACAGTGTACGTGATGCGATCTATATTCAGAATGAGAGAGCAGAGTTTCTGGATGTGAACGACGGTGCCGTAAAGATGTACGGATACACACGCGATGAGTTTGTGGGGAAAACTCCTGCATATGTTTCCGCTCCGCAGGTGAACGATCATTTTGATTTTCCGGAAATGATCAAAGATGTCATGAAGGATATTCCCCAGCATTTTGAATTCTGGGGACGACGGAAGAACGGCGAGATATTTCCTAAGAACGTTTCAATGTATAAAGGCACGTACTTTGGGAAACCGGTCATCATCTCGATGGCCCAGGATATTACTGAACGCAAACGGCTGGAAAAGGAGCAGTTAAATCAATTCAACGAACTGAACCTGCTCTATTCCCTCACGAATTCCGCTACTATGGATATTGCGCTGGTGCAGATCTACGATCTCGCCGTTTCCTCGATCATGCGCGGTCTATCATGCGATCGTTCAGCTATTCTGCTGTTCGATGCTGCCGGTGTTCTGCATTTCAAATCGTGGAGCGGGCTCTCCGAGCGTTACCGCACGGCAACAGCCAATCATTGCCCATGGTCCATCGACTCGGTCGATCCGGCTCCGATCCTGGTGGAGGATGTGAATAACGACCCGTCGCTTGAACAATACCTGTCGCTCATCCGCGATGAGGGGATCCGGTCGCTCGCCTTCATTCCGCTGAAACACAACGGCCGCCTCATCGGAAAATTCATGGTCTACTTCAACGACCATCATGTCTTTACCGAACAGGAGATCCGTCTAAGTGAGACCATCGCACTGACGATCGGCGGTGCGATTGTCAGAAAACAAACCATCCTCGCACTGCGCGAGAACGAAGCGAAACTCAGGACCATCTTCGGTACGATGGAAGAAGGACTGGCACTCAACGAATTGGTCTATAATGAACATGGCGATGTTGTGGACTATCGTATCCTTGAGGTCAATCCTGCGTTCACCCGCATCACGAATCTGGAACACAACAGTATTGTTGGACGGCTTGCTACCGATCTCTACAAAATGCCGACGGAATATATCACTCGGTTCTGGAGGGAACACCTCAATGATAAGGAGGCGATCAAAACCGATCTGATCGATGATCAAACGAAACGATGGAGACATGTTTCCACCTCTATCCCGGTCAACGGCAGGTTCGTTACGTCCTTTATTGACATCACCGATCTGAAGAATGCCGAACAGGCCCTTCGCAGCAGCGAACAATACAACCGATCGCTGCACGATACGTCGCCGAATTCAACAACGGTCTCCGACCTGAACGGCACCATCGTGTATATCAATAAACAGGCTCTGGTAATGTACGGTCACGATCTGAACGAGAACCTTGTCGGCAGGAATATCTTTGACTGGGTCCCCGATCATCTCCGCACAGAGGTGGCGGAGAAGATGAAACACTTGCTTGAGGGAAAACTTCTCCGGAATTACCAGATCACTGCAAAACGTAAGAACGGTGATCTGTTCCACGCTGAGATCAACGCTACGCTGGTTCCAAACAGCGAAGGACAACCGGCGTTCTTCCTGATCATCTCTTCCGATATCAGTGAGCGGGTGAAGAACGACAAAGAGATACGAATCGTGCGGAAGCGACTGGAACGGGCGGAAAGTGTTGCGCAGTTCGGGAATTGGGAACTGGACCTGAACGAGAAATTGATCCACTCTTCCGACGGCGCAAAGAAGATCTATGGTGTTTCCGAGAACATCCTTCCGCTTGAGACCGTGCAGCTTATGGTTCTGGGAGAATATCGGGAAAGAATGAACACCGCATTGACCGACCTGATCGAGCGAAATATCCCGTACAGCCTTGAATTCAAGATCCGGCGTATGTCGGACGGCGAGATCCTTGATATCTATTCAAAGGCGGAATATCACGTCGTATCCCGTAAAGTGTTCGGTGTGATCCACAATATTACGGAACGGAAAAAGGCGCAGGAATATCTGGAGCAAAGCGAAAAGCGCTACCGCAATATCGTGGACAATCTCCATCAAGCATACTACGAATCGAACAGTAAGGCGGTCTTCACGTACTGTAATCCGGGCTTCATGATCATGAGCGGATACACCGAGGATGAACTTTTATCCAAGGTCTCATTCAAGATGGTGGCACCGGAACACCGCAGGCGCGTTGTCGACACGTATGTTCAGATGATGGCGGAGAAACGGACGGATATCACCATTGAATTCCTGATCGAGACAAAACACGGAAAGAAATTCTGGATCGAGCAGATCTCCCATTTCAATTTCGACGGTTCGGGCATCTTTACCAAAGCATCGCATTTGGTGAAGGATATCTCCGAGCGGAAACAGTCGCACGAGCGGCTGATGGAAAGCGAACAGCGGTATCGTCAGATCACCGAAGCGATCACCGATTATATCTACACCGTTACGATGCAGGACCATATTGCCCTCTCCACGAAACATGGACCGGGATGTCTTGCGGTAACGGGTTATTCTCAGGATGATTTTGATCAGAACCGTTTCCTGTGGTACAACATGGTCGTGCCGGAAGACCGTCCGATCGTTGAACGGCAGCTGGACCGGCTGTTCGAACAGAATGCTTCCGAACCGATCGAACACCGCATTCTCCGCAAGGACGGTATCGTCCGCTGGGTCCGCAATACGCTTGTGCCGCGGCGGAATGAGACCGGAGCGGTCTTGTCGTACGACGGATTGATCCAGGACATCACGGAGCGGAAAGAGGCGGAAGAGAAACTCCGTACAAGCGAAGAGCGTAACCGCGCACTTGTGAAGACCCTCCCCGATCTGCTCTTCGTGCACGATGAGCAGGGACGTTTCCTGGATTATCACGCACCGGAAGGGGCCAATCTCATCGTTGCGTTCGAGGCCATCCTCGGACGGACGATCGAAGAACTGATAATACTCTACCGCGATCATTCGGGCTCATTACCGTCCATTATGCTTCTGGACGAATCCACCGGAAAACATTATAAGGAATCCATCGAGCTCTTCCTTGCCGGCGTTCTGAAACCGAAGATGGACCGCGCCCTGAAGACCGGCGAGATGCAGCATTACGAATATTGTCTGGATTACGGCACGGAACAATTGTACTACGAAGCACGGCTGGTCGCCTTCAATGATGACAAGATCCTGAACATCATCCGCGATGTCACAGACAGGGTGAGAGCAGAGAACGAACTGAGGACACTCAATGAGGATCTTGAGTCCCGCGTGGTACAACGTACCGCCCAGCTCACCGAGGCGAATCATGAACTCGAAGCGTTCAGTTATTCCGTTTCACACGACCTCCGTGCCCCGCTCCGCGCTATCGATTCGTTCTCCGCCATGCTGCTGGAGGGGAATGAGGATAAGTTCGACGATGAAGGAAAACGTCTCATCTCCGTCATCCGCACCAGCATCAAAAAGATGGATCTGCTCATCAATGGACTCCTGACGCTCTCGCGTATCGGACGAAGCGAGCTGCACGTCACATCGATCGATATGAATGCGCTCGTGCTCACACTCATGAAGGAGAACCTCGACCAGGACCGCAGCGGTATCTACACCATCCGCATTGACGATCTTCCTTCGGTGAACGGTGATGAATCCCTTATCCGGCAGGCAATGAACAATCTTATCTCGAATGCCGTGAAATATTCCGCCTCGGTAGAACATCCTACCATAGAGATCACCGGTAGTGTCCAAGAATATTCTGCGGTGTTCACGGTGAAGGATAATGGAGCCGGATTCGACCCGTCCAAAGCCGGGAAATTGTTCGGCATCTTCCAGCGGCTCCATACCGATGATCAGTTCAAAGGGCTCGGTATCGGTCTCTCCATCGTTCAGAGGATCATCCATCGCCACGGCGGCAGGGTCTGGGCGGACGGAAAAACGAACGGCGGCGCAATGTTCTCATTCTCTCTGCCGTACGGAAAATGATGACCGCCGCCAAACGAACGCTCGATCTTCGCTCGGAACTAGAGCGCGAACATTCCAAACGAAATACTCTCCGCATCGCCAAGTGGATCGGCTCCGATCCGGCGAGATTTGCTCTGCTGATGTCGCTCGTCCTCAAGGGTGAACGGACGATAGCACAACGGGCCTCGTGGGTGATGAGTCACAGCATTGAACAGACCCCCGCTCTCGCCGCACTGTGGATCGATAAGATGATCCGCCGGTCGTGCGAACAGGATATCCACAACGCTGTCCAGCGGAATATCATCCGCTCACTGCAGCTCGTCGAGATCCCGAAACGGCTCCGCGGAATCGCCGTGAATGTCTGCATCGAGAATATCCAATCCGTCCACTCTCCCATCGCCGTAAAGGCCTGCTCTATGGTCGTGCTGACGAACATCGCAATGGCAGAACCGGACCTGAAACGCGAGATACACTTCCTTCTCGAACCGCTCCTGCTGCACGATGCCGGGGCGATCAAATCGTCTGCAAAAAAAGCATTAAAACGACTCAGGATTTGATGTTGTTTCTCTCCTCTCTCCTTTCTACATTGAAGAAATTTTTTTCCTCTGTCCGCCGCGTTTCTCCTCCGTTTTGGAACCCGGCACAGGTTCGAACCTTCCACCGGAATAATTATTTACCTCTTATGCTGACAAGAATTCTCTTTCTCGCACTCTGCGTTTCGCTGATTCAGGCGCAGACCATCCTTTCTCCCAATAAAAAACTTTCTCTTTCATTCACTGTCGGCTCGGACAGTGTTCCGCGGTATCAGCTCTCCTTCGGAAAGAAAGCGGTCGTTCTTCCCAGCAAACTTGGATTGGAAGTGCGGAATATGCAATCCTTCCTGTCGGGATTTGTCGTCGCATCCGTAGAGTCCTCCCTCGTGAACGATTCCTGGGATCCAGTCCTCGGCGAAGTGAGGACCATCCGCAATAATTACCGCGAACTGAAAGTAACCCTGAAGCAGCCGGCAGCGCAGGACCGGAAGATGATCATCACCTTCCGTCTGTTCGATGAAGGGGTCGGCTTCCGCTACGAATTCCCGAAGCAGGACAATTTGAACTATTTCACCGTCACCGACGAACGGACGGAATTCGCATTGACCGGCGACCATAAAGCATTCTGGATCCCCGGGGATTTCGATACCAATGAATACACGTATTTCGAGACAAAACTGAGCGAGGTCGACGCGAGCAAAGACCGTCATCCCGGCGAGATCTTCACCGCATCGCTCATCAGCAAGTCAATGGTGCAGACACCTGTGCAGATGAAGTCATCCGACGGACTCTATATTAACATCTTCGAAGCGGCGCTCGTGAACTATCCCGCAATGTGTGTGGAGATCGATCAGAAGAATTTTCTCCTCACATCCAAGATCGCTCCCGATCCCGTCGGCAACAAAGCATATCTTCAGGCACCGTTCAATACACCGTGGCGCACCATCATTGTCAGCGATAAGGCGGCGGACATCCTCGCATCGAAGATGATCCTCAATCTGAATGAACCGTCGAAGATCGCCGATGTCAGCTGGATCAAACCGGTGAAATATATCGGCATCTGGTGGGAGATGCATGTCGGTGTCGCATCGTGGAATTATTCCAACGTGAACAACGTGAAGATCGGCGAAACAGATTGGAAGTCGCTCACGCCGAACGGACACCACGGCGCAACCACCGCGCGGACGAAGTTCTATATCGACTTCGCCGCAAAGAACGGTTTCGATGCCGTGTTGGTCGAAGGATGGAATGTCGGCTGGGAGGATTGGTTCGGCAATTGGAAAGAGAATGTGTTCGATTTCGTCACACCGTATCCCGACTTTGATGTCGCGGAACTCCACCGCTATGCGAAAGAAAAGGGTGTGAAGCTCATTATGCATCACGAGACCTCCGCTTCCGCAACGAACTACGAACGGCAGTTGGACACGGCGTACCGTTTCATGAAAGCGAATGGATACGATGCGGTGAAATCCGGTTACGTCGGCAGGATCATCCCCCGCGGAGAAGTTCACGACGGTCAATGGATGGTGAATCACTATCTTCGCGCCGTGAAAAAGGCGGCGGAGTATCAGATCATGGTCAACGCGCACGAGCCTGTCCGTCCCACCGGAGTGCAACGCACCTACCCGAACATGATCGCCTGGGAAGCGGCCCGCGGTAACGAGTTCAATGCGTGGAGCTCGGGCAATCCGCCGTTCCACGAAACGATCCTTCCGTTCACACGTTTCATGGGCGGACCGATGGATTATACTCCCGGCATCTTCCAGATCAAGATGAGTTATTACGATCCAAAGAAGACGGAACAGGTCCACACCACGCTTGCGAAACAACTTGCACTCTATGTAACAATGTACTCTCCGCTGCAGATGGCGGCGGACCTTCCCGAGAATTATGATGCGAAACCTGATGCATTCCAGTTCATCAAAGATGTTGCGGTGGATTGGGATGACACAAAGATCCTCGAAGCAGAACCGGGTGATTTTGTGACAACGGCGCGGAAAGCGAAGAATAAAGAAGAGTGGTACCTTGGCGCCATTACGGATGAGAATGCCCGCACCGCAACGGCTCCTCTGTCTTTTCTGAACGCAAAACAAAATTACGTTGTTACCGTTTACGGCGACGCTGCGGACGCACATTGGGAAAAGAATCCGATGGCGTACAAGATCAGCCGGTATCTCGCGAATAGTAAGACCGTCCTATCGCTGAAACTTGCTCCCGGCGGCGGTGCTGCTGTCAGCATCAAACCGGCCGCGAAGGATGACGAGAAACAGTTGAAGCTCTACAAATAGCTCTTTTTGTGTGAAACGGTATTGCACAAATTTGTGTCTTTGTGCCTTAGTGGCGATTATATTTTACTTATGAAAGAATTCTTTTACAATCACTAACCATACACCTTATCAGATCGGATGATCCATGAAAATAGAAAAAGACAAAGTCGTTTCAATCGAATATACACTCCGTGACAACAGCGGAAATATCCTGGATACATCCGACGGACGTGAACCGCTGGCCTACCTGCACGGCAACGGGAACCTCATTCCCGGACTGGAAGCACAGCTCGAAGGCAAAGCGGCGAACGACGCATTGAAGGTGGTCGTCGCTCCGGCGGACGGATACGGCGAACTTGATGATGCTCAGATCGTCAGCGTTCCGAGAAGCCAGTTCGCCGGTGTTGCAGAACTTGCTGTGGGCATGCAGTTCACCGCTTCCGGTCCGGAAGGACAGCAGGTCGTCACCGTCACTAAGATCGAGAATGATACCGTTACGGTGGACGGCAATCATCCGCTGGCCGGACAGACGTTGAATTTCGACGTGAAGATCGTCTCCGTTCGCGAAGCGACCGCTGAAGAATTGAGCCACGGCCACGTGCATGGCGCCGGCGGACATCATCATTAATGTGATGCGCCTCTCCGAAACAAAAGAACATCTGATCCTTCTTGGTGTATTCACGGCCGGTCTCATCTGGTCCGTGATACACCCGAAGGATCTGTTCACCTGGTTCCTCGAAATTGCTCCCGCGCTTATCGCTGTCGTCGTCCTTGCGTTCACCTACCGCCGGTTCCGTCTCACAACACTCCTCTATATATTGTTGTGCATTCACTCGCTCATCTTGATGATCGGCGGACATTACACGTACGCAGAGATGCCGTTGTTCAGCTGGCTGCGCGATCATTTCGGACTCGCTCGCAATTATTATGACAGAGTAGGACACTTCGCTCAGGGATTCGTTCCGGCGATGGTGTTTCGCGAACTTCTTCTTCGCCGTACCGGCATGCAGCGCGGAAAACTCCTCTCCGTTATCATCATTTCGTTCTCCCTCTCCATCAGCGTGCTGTATGAATTCTTCGAATGGTGGGTTGCGCTCGCCATCGGTGAGAATGCTGATGCATTCCTTGCCACCCAGGGAGATGTGTGGGATACACAATGGGACATGTTCCTGGCAATGTGCGGTGCTTCTGTAGCTTTGTTATTATTGAGCAGGATCCACGATAAACAACTCGTCGGACTTCACCGGCCGGAATAGAAGCACTCCGGTTACACCGTATTACATCTTTCTTTTCTGCCAATTTGTGAATATCATTGAATCGACGCTTTAAGGCGGTGTGGTAACTTTTATTGACAAGGTGTGGCATGCATGACATTCGTAATGAGATCAAGAACATCAACGAGATCGTCCCGATCCCTTCTACTATTACCCTCATCCTTTCCCAGTCCATCCACGGGGAAATGGCGAATGAAAAACTGATCAAGCTGATCGATGCTGATGCCGTCCTGACCGCCATGATCCTGCGTGCGGCAAACTCCGCATTCTACGGTCTCCGCTCCGGTGTTGCCACCATCTCTCATGCGGTAATGCTTCTCGGCCATGCCGAGATCAGCCGTCTGGTGCTGATGTACGACATGAAGCAGCGTGTCTTCAGTCTCAATAAGGATCAGCGCGATTACCTCAATCGCTTGTGGCTTCACAGCATTTCCACCGCTACAACGGCACGCATCATTGCCAAGCAGATCGGTTTTCCGACCGTCGGCGAAGAATTCACGTCGGGGCTTCTGCACGATATGGGAAAGATCGTTCTCGCTCAGCACTTCTCACATTCGCTCACGAAGTCTCTGAACATGATCGAAGAATTGGGCATGAGCGATATCGAAGCGGAACTTCAGGTGCTGGCTATTTCACATGATGAGGTCGGCGGCATCCTTGCCGAGAATTGGAATCTGCCTTCCGTCATCGTTGATACTATGCGCCACCATCATAACGTGCTGCTTGCCGGCGAGAATAAGAATGTTGCGGCGATCGTCCGTCTGGCGGACCTGCTGAGTGAACGATGGGGTTTGGGAATAGGCGAGAGGGCAGAAGAAACGGCGATCACGGATGATCCTTGCTGGAGCGTCCTTACCGGTGAGATCACATCGCTGAACGGTGAGCCGTTCGACGCGTTCGAAGAGAATGTCCGCTTGGAATTCGAGAATAATCAGGCGTTCTCTGAGCTCTTCACCTAACTTCAATTCTGGATTGAACGTCATAATATGTCATGCCCGAACGCTTCTGTCGGCCATCCAGAGTTCATCTTCTTCCTGAGAACAATTGGGCATAACGCCAAAAATTCTTAAAACACGCTCACACTCACATACCGCTTCGGGTTCGCTTTCAAATCCTTCACCAGTTCGTTAAGGTTCAATACCAGTGAATCAAGGTGCGTGTACAGCCGATCATCATACATCAGCTTTCCAACCGTTCCGTCCCCTTTTTCAAGACGCTTGAACACATTCTCGATGGACGTGCTCGCATCCTTGAATTTTCCTGATGCTTCTTCCATTGTTTTTGCGGTCTTTTTAATGCCTTGGATCCCTTCGCTGAGATTCCCTTTCTGGTCCACCGCCATCGTATCGAGCCGCTTTGCAAATTTGCTCATATCTTCGGAGAATGATGAAAAGTTTCCTACGGCATGATCAAGGTGTCCCCCTTGCTGCTGTATCACAACCTGCAGTTCGCGGGCTGCGCGGTTCATTTCCAAAAGGATGTTTTGAATATTCCGCCGCGTGGGATCATCGAACGTTGTGTTGACGCGCTCTAATATACCGAGCACGTTCGTGGAGATAGGCGAGAGTGTCGATGTCAGTTCCGTCAGGTCCGCTTCGTATGCACCGGTCAGCGTATCGCCGTCCTTCAGGATCTCCGGAGAGATTCCCGGCACAAGTGCGATCTGTTTACCCCCCATGATACTGGCAGATTTGATGAACGCTTTCGAATCTTTCGAGATGTTCACTTTGTTGTCGATGGTGACCGTCACCGCGATCACGTTTCCCGCGAGACGCATGTCCTGCACTTTGCCGATGTTTAGTCCGGCGATCGTCAGCGGACTCCCTTCGACAAGTCCATTCACATTACCGTAGAATAACGTGATGCGGTAATCCTTGGAACGAAAATCCATCCCCTTCAGGAAAATGATCCCGCCGACAAGAATGATCGTCGCCAGAAATACCGCAATACCTATCTTCGCTTCATTGGAAAGATTCATAATAATTTCTTTCGTCTGCTTATTGATACTCTCATCGTATACTAATGTTAATCTTTTTTCCTTTGCGTCTTTGCGAGAATGAAATACGTTCAGGACTTACCGACTCCACGACTCCAATACTCTCTACGTCGCAATCTCACTCTCAATATACTTCCGCACTTCCGGATTCGGACTGCTCCGGATATCTTCCTTTGTTCCCGTCATAATGAACTGCCCGTTCTCAAAGATCGCGAACCGGTCCCCCACCACCCACGCGCTGTGGATATCGTGTGTTACAACAATGGACGTGACGCCGAGTGTCGTCTTCAGTTCGTTGATCAGCAGATTGATTCCGTCCGCAGTTTCCACATCAAGACCGGTCGTCGGTTCATCGTACAGCATATACTTCGGTGTCAGCGCGATCGCGCGGGCAAGACCGACACGCTTCTTCATTCCGCCGGAGATGTTTGACGGCATCAGGTGACTCACGTTCGTCAGCTTCACCAACTCAAGCGCATACTTCACCCGGTCGGTAATGTCTGCATCTTTATAATCACTGTGACGGCGGAGCGCAAGTTCGATATTCTCACCGACAGTCATGGAATCGAACAGCGCCGCTCCCTGAAAAAGGAATCCGAACTTGAAACGGAGCCGCTGTAATTGCTTATACGTCAGTGAGCCGACCTCTTTCCCGTCCACATTGATGGAGCCGCTATCCGGTTTGATCAGTCCGATGATCATCTTCAGCAGCACACTCTTTCCTCCGCCGCTCCGGCCGAGGATCACCAGCGTCTCATTGTCGCGCACCTCAAGGTTGACGCCCTTGTGCACCTGCTTCTCGCCGAACCGTTTCCATATGTTTGTGAGAGTGATCATTTGTTCTTTGCTATTCTCTGTACCCTCTGTGGCTCATCACAATAGGACCGACGCCAGGATGAAATCCATCACCACCACCGAGAGACAAGTAAGCACCACGGTGTTCATCGTCGCTTTTCCAACACCTTCCGAACCGCCCTGCACCTGGAATCCCTGATAACACGAGACCGATGTGATGATGAAACCGAATACTGTCCCCTTGATCAATCCGAAGATGGCGTCCCACGAATCGAATGAACTTTTCATCCCGTCCACGAACGCTTCCACCGGAATCCCCGCGATCGCCGATGCCCCGAACATGCCGCCGAGGATCGCCACAAGATCACCGAAGACGATAAGAATGGGGAACATCAGGACGCCTGCAAGGACTCGCGGAGTGATAAGAAAGGAGATCGGATCGAACGCCAGTGCTTCCAGTGCGTCGATCTGTTCCGTCACGCGCATGGTGCCGAGTTCTGCGGTGATGGTCGCGCCGACCTTTCCGGCAAGCACCAGTGCGGTGAGAAGCGGCGTCAATTCAAGCAGCACGGATTTGGTGACAAGGGCGCCGACGACCGAACGGGGGATCCAGTCATATAATTGATAGGATGACTGCACGGCGGTGACCATCCCGACGAACATCGACACGAACAACACGATGGGAATAGAATTGTTCCCGATCATCACCATCTGCTGGATGATATTACCGGAATATTCCTTCGCATTGCGGAAATTGAAGATCATCCACCCGATCGTCCCCATATAACGGCCAAGATGCTCAAAAAATGTGAGGATGACCTTTCCGGGGCGGGAAAACAGCTCAGCGGTGCGCGAGATCAGAGTGGATTCAATGGCGGTATCAGTCATTCATTTGGGGTCAATTTTGTGTGTCAATATGAATAATCTGAAGGGGAAAATCAAGGAATGCCGGTGTTCGTGTGACGAGGACTACTTTGGAGCCGTACCTAATTCCGTTGGTTTTTTATTTTGATACGGATTTGACCCTGATATTGCTGTTGTGCAATTGAATTTCCTTGAGGAACTCTTCTTTTTGTTTCGGCGAGATCAGTACGTAATCGTCTGTTCCGTAGCGGACCTCGAGTCTATCCAAAGAAAATGCCGGAGAACTGATGGGGTTTCTTGAGGAGGAAATGCTGATGATGCTGTAGAGCGGTATCGCTTTCTTATAGAGAAATCCGCTGACGATGTGTAGGTGTCCTTGGTCGATCGTGTACCGCGTGGTGAGATACATGTGAATCACAAAGAGCAATACCGCACAATTCACCGCTAGACCGAACCATATTTTATTAGCAATAAATGTTGGGATCACCGTTGCAAAAATGATGACGAACGGCACGGAGATAATCGGACTCAGCGCTGTTTGATAAGTTTTCATACGTTCACCATTGTTCACAGAGCACGCTTGGATTTATGATGCTTGATGCTGGAATCTGGAATCCAGTATC
>JBMOHT010000061.1:0-19375 GCA_049317705.1 Bacteroidota bacterium
TTTTCCACCCCTTCAAGCCGCTGATAGATCGCTTCGACACACCAGAAGCATCCGGCTCCCAGCGTTACTGTTTCCAGTTTCTGTTCCATGTTCTTTCCTTTCCCTGAAGATGTGTTCTGTGCAAATGTGACCAGGCTGATCACCAATATTAATGACAGTAATGATTTCATAGTCTTTCCTCCGCATTCAATAACGCCATTTCCCCGATAAAAATTCTCACAAATCAATAACATTTTTTAGCTCGATCAATGTAAAATTCCTTATCAAAATGACTTTCTGACCGAAAATAAGACGGTTTTGTATGATTTAGCTCACAATGTGCTCTTTATAGAGGATTCTAATAGGTTGATACGTTGTTTTGCGTATTTTTTTGAATACATTAAACAGCCCAAAGCGACCAAACCGCCCATTAAGACCATTTTCATGACTGTAAATATTTTAATCATCAATAACTAAATAACCTACTCTTAAGGAGGTACTGTGAACGAAGTACTGTATTCGACCGAAGACCTGTCAAAGATGTTCCGGGTCGGGAAGTCCACCATCAAACGGTGGACAGACGAAGGAAAGCTGCAATGTTTTAAAACACCCGGCGGACACCGGAAATTCAAAGCGGAGAATGTCCGGGAATTTGTCGTGCACTATCATTATGAGGTCTCAACACCGGTCCTCAATTTTGTGAAAGAGTCGACCGAACCGAAGAGCTTCATCTTTGCGCGCAATAGTCAATCACCTGCGGAAGAGTGTTTCACCCATGCGATCAAAGGCCGCCGTCATCCCATTGAGCAGGCGTTCTCTGCGCTGTATGCACAGGGACTCCCGCTTGCCGCGATCTTCGATGAACTGCTGACTCCGGTCATCCGGATGGTGCATACAAAATTCCAGCACCAGCTGATCACATCCGTGGAATTCCAGATCGCCAAGAACACGCTCATCCACTCTATTATACACTTCACCGATCTCATCCCGAAATCAGAGAAGCACGAGACGGAGCTCTACTGTCTCTCCGTGAACGAAGGGATGAACGAAGTGGAATTGAAAGCAGTGGAACTGCTGCTGGAGAACATCGGCATGACCGTATTCAATCTCGGCAACGTGCTCACCAAATTCGCTGCGGCGGATATCGTGAATCAGTGTAAACCTGAAGATGTGTTCGTTGTGCTTTCGCTCGACCATTCAACCGACGAGATCATCAGCCAGTTCAGCGCTCTGACGGCAGGTGTAACAGCCTACGGCGGGAATGTCTATACATCGAACTTCTTCGAAGAACAGCAGGCAACACAAACTCTCCCGGCGGATTTCAAACAGCTCCATTCATTCGTCGAGATCGTCAGCCGTGTCACCGAACTGGAAAAAGCGTAACGATCATCTGTCAGAAAAGAACCACACAAAGGAAATACCTATGAAGACCAAACAGAATCACACAACCATGAGAACAACGTTCGCACTGCTCTTTGCGCTTCTCTGCCTGATGAATGTTCAGACATTCGCACAGGGGGTCGGCATCAGCGAGAGCTCCATCACGCCGGATGCTTCGGCGATCCTGGAATTGCGCTCTGCCTCGCGCGGACTTATACTGCCGCGGCTTGCAACGGGAAGCATCGCCTCCCCGGTGAGAGGATTGTTGATCTACAACGGAACGACCGACGGAAACTTATTGAGTTTCTACAACGGCTCATGGATCACACTGGCTCCTTTGGCTTCACCGACGTTCACGGGAACGGTCACATTGCCGACACCGTTCACGATCGGCGCAACATCCATGACCTCCACCGGAACGCAGCTGAATTATTTGAATGCGGCAACAGGAACGACCGGTACTGCTTCAACAAATCTGGTCTTCAGCGCATCACCGACATTTTCCGGAACAGTGACGGTGCCGACGCCTTTCACCATCGGCGCAACATCCATGACTTCCACTGGAACACAGCTGAACTATCTGAATGCTGCGACCGGAACGACCGGTACTGCATCGACAAATCTGGTCTTCAGTGCATCACCGACATTCACCGGAACAGTGACGGTGCCGACGCCTTTCACCATCGGCGCAACATCTATGACATCCACCGGAACACAGCTGAACTATCTGAATGCTGCGACCGGAACAACAGGAACAACATCGTCAAGTGTGGTCTTCAGCGCATCACCGACATTCACCGGAACTGTGACAGTGCCGACTCCCTTCACTCTCGGAGCAACATCGGTCACCTCCACCGGAACACAACTGAATTATTTGAACGCTGCCACCGGAACAACAGGAACCGCATCAACGAATCTTGTCTACTCAACTGCACCGACATTGACAGGTGTGACGCTGGCAGCAGGAACCAATTCGGTCGATCCGTTGACATTCACCAGCGGAACCAATCTGACGACGGCGGCTGCAGGAGCGGTGGAATATGACGGAGCGGCATTTTATATGACGCCCGATGCTACAACAGGAAGAGCTCAAACGGCGAATCAGCAAATTTTCCGATTAACGGCGAACGGTGCGGCCGTTGGACCGGCGATCGCTGATTACTTCGGCGCCAACAGTGCTATCCCTACCGTTGCCAGCGGTGTATACGAACTGACATTCTATCTGTATTATCTCAAGTCGACAGCGGGAACCGTCACATACACCCTCACAAACACTTCTGTATACACGAATATCGTCGCTGATTATCTTCAAAGCGCAGCCGCAGGTATCGCCGCTACCGGTAATCAGGGAGGCGCCGGTATCGTTGGTGTGACCGCTGCGGCCGCGGCTCTTCCGGCTACATCCTCGTTAACTACTGCGGTCAATCATCGCGCTGTTGTCCGCGCGATCGCAGAATGCAATGCTGCGGGGACGATCCGGCTCCGTGTAACATGCAGCGCCGGAACGCTGACGCCGCTGAGAGGAAGTTACTATACCGTTCGAAGACTCTCCTCAGGTAATGTCGGGACATTCGCACCGTAACAATTTGAATTCATGACCTTCAACAATATCATATCACCCTTTGCAGCATATCGGAGCCTTTCTCTCGTGAAGAGAATGGCTCTGCTCTGTGCTGTACTCTTAATGAGTATCGGTGATGATATTTCTGCACAGGTCATTTCCACTTCCGGCGCCGTCTCCATCAACAATACGAGCGGTACGGTCATCGTCACGAATATCGTGGAAAACAATTCCGGTTCAACGCTGGACAACGGCGGGACTATCACCACAGCCGATCTGACGAATGCGGGTACGCTCCAGGGGAACGGCACCTACGGTATCTCGGGCGCATTCACAAGTTCCGGCACATTCACCATCGGCACAAGCACTGTGGATTTCAACGGCTCGGGTGCACAATCCATTCCCGGCATCAGTTTCTATAACTTGACCAGCAGTTCGAGCGGTACACGCACGCTTCCCAACGGCGGAACGATCGGTATCGCAGGCGCATTCACTCCGGGTGCAAATTCCTTCACCGTTACAAACAGTACAGTCAACTTCAACGGCGGCGCTGCACAGGCGATCCCGGCGTTCAATTACAATAATCTCACGAGCAGTTCCACCGGCGCACGCACACTCGCAAACAGCGGCACCATCGGTGTTGCCGGGACATTCACCAAAGGAACGAACTCCTACACCGTCACCGGAAGCACCGTGGATTACAACAGTTCATCCTCGCAGACCATCACATCGTTCACCTACAATAATTTGACACTCACATCAGGCGTTGCGGTCACGAAAGTTCTCGGCGGTGCGGTGACGGTGAACGGAAACCTGACGGTGAATGCGAACAACTCATTGAATGATGCAGGATTCCAGATCACCGGCAATGCGGGCGGAACACTCTCCCTTGCCGCAGGAACGACCCTAACACTCGGCACTGTGGGAACTGCGACAACATTCCCGACTGCGTTCATCAATGCCAACATCACCTTGAACTCAACGAGCACGGTCGTGTATAATTCCGACCTGGCTCAGACGATCTCTGCCGTTCCGACATATGGAAATCTTACGCTGACCGCAACTTCATCCGTGACCAAGACCATCAGCAGTGCTGCCACGGTCGCAACGGACCTGACGGTCGGTACGAATAATATTTTGACGATCACCGGTGCGGGCTCCGTACAGATCAACACCGGAAATTTGATCCTGAACGGTTCGCTGGATAACAGCGGAACCATCGACATAGGTTTATAAATAGAATGACTGATCACACAATAATACAAGAGGCCGGTATGAAGAATAAAGCTCCACCGCAAGAAGACGTTCGACCCTTGTCAAGGTTGAAAAACCTTGACAAGGGTACTGATTCACCATCATCAATCATTATTTATCAACCATCATTAAAGGATACACAAATGGATACAGCATCAAAGAAACAGGCATCATCAACATCATCATTATCTTCCACACTCAATACAAGGAGCAATTCTATGAAGCACAATTCAACATTTCGTCGCGGTATGAGCGCACTGGTTGCACTCGTCCTTATGTTCGGTATGGCAATGGGTCAGAATGACCTCGTTATCACCGGAACCACCAGCATCTCCAACTCCGGAACGATCAAAGTGAAGGGGAACATCACCAACGCCGGCGTTGCAGGAGCCACGACCATCGGCGGTACGGTCCATTTGAAGAAAGCCGGCGCACAGGCGATCGGAACTGCCAGCAACGGAGCGATCAACTTCGCAACACTGGTGATCCCCTCTACCGGTGACAATACGAAAACATTCAACGTCAACTCTGCCGTCAGCAGCTCCATTGATATCGCTGCCAGCGCCGGAGCGACATCACAGTACGATCTGAACGGGAATACGCTCAGCGTCGGCGGTACGATCGCCAACACCGGAACGGCATCGACACCGTATGTCTTCTCGGCATCGGGTTCCACGGTGAACTATACCGGCGGAGCACAGACCGTCTATGCTACCGGCGGTTTGACCTACTATAACCTGACGGTCAGCGCGGCCGGCGGCGACAAAACACTCGGCGGCGATGTGACGGTCTCCAATGCATTGACGGTCAGCAACACCGGCGTGCTTGCCATCAGCAACAAGACCCTTACGATCAACGGCAATACCTACGATCTGCTTACCGGCGGAACAGTAAAAGGCGGTACAACATCGAACCTGACCATGAACGGCTCGGGCGATCTGACATCCTTCTCGGTCACCAACGGCTTGAACAACTTCACTTTGAACAGGGTCGGCAACACAGCAACACTCGGTGCTGATCTGAGCGTCGAAGGCGCAGTGACTTTGACGGCTGGTACACTCGCTGTTTCAACACAGACACTGACCTTGAACGGAACCGGCGCAGTGGTTACCGGTGCAGGAACACTCTCCAGCGCAGCAACAGGAACGGTCAACTACGCGGCTAATGGACAGAACGTCTTCACAGCGAACTACGGTCACCTGACCTTCGGTGCGGGTTTGAAGACCTTCCCGAACGCTACGGTCGGAATCGCAGGAACACTGACCAAAGGAACAGCAACATATGCAATGGGTACCGGCACGGTTGATTTCAACGGCGGTGGCGCACAGAACATCCCGCTCTTTACCTTCAACAACCTGATCACCAGCAATGCAGGAACAAAAACAGCAACGGGTAATCTGACGGTCGGCGGCACCTTCGACAACTCTGTCACACTCTTGATGGATACATATACACTTGCGATCACCGGTGGAAAAGACAACACAGGCGGCACGATCAAATTTGCAGGCGCAGCTAACGGCGTTCCGTTCAACACCGGTATCATTTCCTACAACGGCGACATCGCTCAGGCAGTCACCGCTGGTGCGTATAATGACCTCCGTTTTGAAACAGCGAACGTTGTTCTGACGAACCGCACCTTGACCGGTGTCACCGTGAGCACGGCAAGCAACCTGACCGTACCGCAGTATATCAGCCTTGCGCTGAACGGCGCTTCAACACTGAACATCACCGGCACGTCGACCTTGACCGTGAACGGCGATCTTCAGAACGCTGGTACAATTGATATCGGTGACTAATACTCACTCGGATCGGTCATATCATAACAAAGAACAGACAGTGCCGGGAAGTTTCGGCATTGTTCAAAGGACATTCTCTCGGTCTCTTTTCTGTTGACGCTGTTCGACCGGAAAGACTCCGCAGGTGAAACGTATGGTCACACAGACACTTACATATGATCTCCACCGCACGGGATGCGGACGGTTGTCGCTTGCACGCTCAGATACAGCAAGCTCCTTCATGTCCATATCCGGGATCCACGGCTGCTTCAAACAGCCGAGGGAGGATCTGCTCGCCGTCACCGCAGTGTATCGTATGGCGGAAATGCAAGGGTGTACTCTGCCCCTGTGGATCTGCAGTGGAGAAAAACGGGATCCAAGGATCCGCGGGAGAAGTGTGCCCGGAAGCGTAACCAATTGAGAAAATCAGTCCGAAAAACAGAAGGAACACTACGGTCATCCTGATTGTCCGTCCGATTCAGTACGGAAGAAAAGAACGGATGTCCGTGAATAACAATGAAAGAACATAGCTCCGGCATTAAGTGTGGAATGACACTCTTGCCCGCCAATGGCGAGGCTTGCCCGCCTCAAGCGGGGTTGTATTCATTCCTTTAATAAGTCGTAGGACACATTTACAGTGTCCTGCAACTGGAACGCTGAAGCGTGATGACCTTCGGCGGTAAATAATAATGATGGATCTGTCGTCCGGAGTCCCGGTAACTGCAGGGACTCCGAGCGGCGGGTTTTAATCGTAGTTATTTATCGGTCCAAAACAGCATCAAAATGTTTTTATGATCATTAAGCAATGTCATTCCCGCAACGCGGCCTTTGGCCGAATGCTTTTGTCGGGAATCCAAAGCAAATAGTGAAACAGAAATATCAAGACATGTACATACTGTACACCAGGCACAATTATGAACAATAAATCAACACGGTACGCTTGCGCGCCGCCGGCCGGGTCGATCCATCGGCTCCGTCACGGATGGCGACTGCCAAGAGCGGCAGCCGTGATGATACTGATGATGCTGATCCAGTACGGGTCTGCACAGAATCTTATCATCAACGGATCCGTCACGAACACCGGAAAGATCCGGGTGAAGAATCAGACGACCATCGCACAATCGGCCGTCGGAGGCGAACTCGAATTGAAAGGCGCCGATCAGATACTGCCCGCAAAGCAGTACGGGACCGTACGGCTCACCGGAACAGGAACGAAGAGCACGACCGGCGGGAATTTTACGATCCAACAGAGTCTTACCATCGCGGCGGCAGTAACATTACAGATGCCGAAAGGAAACATCATCACGCTTGGCGATACATTGTTCGAATCGGGCATATTCAACGGTGCAATTCAAAAAACGGTGAACCTTACTGGGAGTACTACGTCCTCGAATTTCGGGAATATTGGAGCAGCCATTACTTGGACCTCCAACGCTCCGGGTATTACGAACGTTCTCCGTGTATCGGACTCCATCCGCACCGGCAACGGTAATGAATCGATCAAACGCTTCTATCAGATACAGCCGACCGACGCCACGGCGACCGGCACCATTGTCCTGAAATATTCCGACAGCGAATTGAACGGACACAGGGCAAACAATCTTCAGCTCTGGCGTTCGTCGGATGGCATCAACTGGCAGCGTCAGGTCCCCGTGGTCGACACGCTGCTGAAGACCATCACGAAAACAAATGTGAAACTCCAGGGGTACTGGACCGCGTCGGACACCGTCCGCGCGCTCGGACCGCTCACCAACGGCGCTGGAATTCCTGTGAGCATCGCCAAAGCAACAGCTGCGCCGGCGCAGGAACGGATCCTGACAACACTCGACACTCTCAAAGTATTGATCACCGATATTTTCGGCGCTCCGGTGCAGAATGTCGCTGTGAAATTCTCCGTCAGCATCAAACCGGCTCCGTCATCCGCCGGAACATTGTCGGATACGAATGTCGTCACGAATGCCTCCGGTATCGCTTCCACTCTCTTTACACTTGGGAACAAGGTCGGCGCATATGAAGTGATCGCGGCATCGGGAAATCTCGATACGATCCGCTATAATATTACAGCGCGGCATGGACTTGCTCAGACGATGGCGGCGGTTCCGATCTCGCAGCAGATCAAACCGATCCTCACGCCGCTCGATTCTCTCTTCACGATCACAGTGGCGGATGTCGGCGGCAATCCCGTGGACAGTGCACTGGTGCAATTCGCTATTGTTAATCTGCCGTCCGGCTCATTCGGACAAACACTCAGTATCTCGATCGCACAAACAGATTCATCAGGAAAAGCTTCCACCCGTCTGACGCTCGGCAGTAAAACGGCAACGTATTCTGTCCGCGCGAAAGTGAACGGCATTACTGATTCTGCAACATTCACCGCTCAGGCAATTGCCGGCCCGCCGGCAACCATTGCGCGTAATTCCGGCGACGGCCAATCCGGCGTGAACGGACAGGCATTATCTTCACCGTTCGTTGTGACCGTTCTCGATGAAGGCGGAAATCCCGTGAACGGCGATACGGTCGAATTCAAATTACAGGCGAACGCATTCGGTGCCGTCCTGAGTAAATCTATCGTCCCGACCGATGCGCTCGGCCAGGCATCGTCCATTCTGACACTGGGAACACGGAGCGGACCGTACGCTGTCTCAGCACGATCACATTCACTCGTTGGTTCGCTGCAGTTCATCGCAACGGCACAGCCGGGTGCGGCTGCAACGCTGGCACAGATACAGGGGAACAATCAATCCGCTCCGATCGGCACGGTGCTCGGGTCGGACCTTGTGGTGCACATTCTTGATGCGAACGGCAACAGCGTTCCGAACGATACGGTCTTCTTCTCCATTGACTCGTTGCCGAACGTGAATGCAACGGGTATGGCGTTGACCAACAGTTCGGTCATCACCGATACATCCGGACTCGCAACAACGAAATTCACGCTCGGCAACAAGACCGGCGATTACATTGTGAATGCACGCGTAAGAAATATTCCGGTCGTATCCTTCCGTGTGAATGCTAAAGCGGGCGCTGCAACATTGTTCGCGGATCTTTCCGGTCTGAATCAAACAGCAGTGATCGCAACACCGCTGCCGAATGAGTTCGCAATGCGTGTGGCGGATATCGGCGGCAATAGTGTCGCCGGCACCACCGTTCAATTCACCATCACCTCCGCTCCCGCAAATGCGGTAGGACAGCGTCTGAGCACTGCATCGTCAGTATCCGATGTGAATGGATTCGCCCGCACAACATTCACGCTCGGCAATAAAGTGGGAACGTATACCATCCGTGCTTCCAGTGCCGGCATTCCGGATACGGTCTTCACCGTAACAGCGACACACGGTCCGGCTTCGGCAATGATGGTATCGTCCGGACTCGGACAAACCAGACCGATCCTGACGTCGCTTGATTCCTTCTCCGTAAAGATCGTCGACATCGGCGAGAATGCGGTGCCGCTGAAGAATGTTCAGTTCTCCATCATCGAACGTCCTGCCGGCGACACGAGCGCATCGCTCAGCAGTCTTGCCTCCGGTTCGGATGCTTCCGGTATCGCGGCTGTCCGACTGACATTGGGAAGCAAGATCGGTGCATATAAAGTTAAGGCGACGATCACTACTCCGGCACCGTTCGAGTCACAGCAGATCACCGGCAAGAACGGTAAAGGAAATCGCAGTGAAGCTTCCGTCTCTGCCGCCATCGAGACCACATTCAGCGCCATCGCGACTTATGGAACGGCGGCAGTCTTCACCGATATTCTTGGCGATAAACAGCTCAAGCCGACCGAAACAACGCTGGATACTTCGTTCGTTGTAACGGTGAAAGATATCGGCGGCAACCGTGTGCCGAATGCGAATGTGAAATTCGCCATCACCTCCGTTCCGTCGAATGCGACCGGTCAGCGGCTGAAGGATACGCTGGTGACGACCGATTCTCTCGGTGTCGCTTCCACCGTGCTCACACTCGGTTCGCGTGAAGGTCTCTATACTGTCGCCGCATCGGTGAACGGTTCGCTCTCGACACTCTTCGCAGCGAATGCGTTCTACATCTACGGCGATCCGAACAACGACGTGAACATCAACGTTGCGGATATCACGACCATCATCGACCAGATCATCGGCAAGCGCACGTTCTCGTTCCTCGATTCGCTGAAAGCGGACCTGAACAAGGACGGACTCATCGATACCGCGGATGTGAACGTGTTGGCAAGGACCATTCTCGACAGACCGTCCCTCTTCAGTACGCTGCCGCCGTTCATTCCGGAACGTGCTTCGGCGAAAAAGAAGGATGGCGAGAAAGCATCATCCGGCGAACGGTCGTTCTTCGCCGATGCGAAGACGCAGTTCGAAGCCACCCCGCAGGGTCTCCGTTTGAATATGGAGAATACTGTCCCGGTCCGCGGACTTGAAGTGCGCATCCGGTTAAAGGATTCCACGGTCGTGGTAAACAATTCCAACTACCTCTTCGCCCGCGCTCAGCAGATGAATGTGGTGATGAAGACCGTCAATAATGAACTGCGCATGCTTGCATACAGTCTGCTGAACGAAGAGATCCAGCCTGGCACCGGAACGGTCATCCGCATCCCGAAGATCATTTCCGTGAGCCAGTTCGACTCAACTCAGGTGCTCCTCTCGGTCGGCGGCAACGTCGCGGTCACTCCGGAAGCGATCGTCGTCACCGCGGTGCCGGGAAAATATCCGACCACCTACAGTTTGGAACAGAACTATCCGAATCCGTTCAACGGTCTCACGACCATCCAGTACGAGATACCGGACCAAAAGACCACGGAGACGAAGATCGCCATCCAGATCTTCAACGTGCTCGGTCAGAAAGTGAAGACACTTATCAATACGCCGCACGATCCGGGACAATACCGGGTGACGTGGAACGGCACGGACGAAAGCGGTTCGCAGGTATCGTCCGGAATCTATTTCTATCGTCTCATTACGAAGAATCACCTTACAACCAAAAAGATGATCTATGTCAAATAACAGGAACCTCATCGCACTTATCGTGTATGTTCTGATCGCTTCGCTGCTGCTCGCCGGCTGTTCCGGCGCGGCCGGGGCACAGTCCGGCACGAATTATCTCTACACCTATAAGATGACACAGCCGGTCGTGAACGATCAGCTGATGTTCAAGGATAATTATATCATCATCCAGTTCAGCTTCGACCAGTCTGCGGTCAGTTTTCAGCTGCAGAATGTCTCCCAAGCATCGATGTCCATCGTGTGGGAAAAGGTCTCGCTCGGCGTGAACAAACGGATCTATTCCGTCCGCAATACCAGTAATTTTTATTCTATGACCTCCGCGCCCCCGATCCCGACCGTCATTCCTCCGTTGGGATACATCCGCGAAACGATGATCCCGCGCGATAACATCTTTATGGATAAGGACCAATGGGTGGAAAAGGATCTGTTCCTGAGCAACGATAGGAATAATGCAAAACTGAAGAAGGCGATCACCGGATATGTGGGCGGGGAAATTACTCTCTCGATCCCGGTGAAGATCGGGGAGATCGTCACCGATTATGCATTCACGTTCAATGTTTCGAAGGTGACACCGCTGCCGTCAAAGCTCCTGCCCCCGGTCAAGGAACGTCCGGCGGCACCGAAGTCCCCGGTGATGGAATCATCGTCCGGCAGCAATATCGTTCCGATTGCGATCGCTGCGGGCGTACTCGGCGTTGCGGTCTATCTGCTGTCGCAGAAAAAGACCCCCGCGGCCGACTTATGAGAAGAATCTAATGAGAATAATCTAATCCCGCTGCCGTTGCACGCGGTCGTTCCTCCACCTATATTTACACCAGATAAAAGAGATGATCACATGAAAAAATTTATCCTAGTATTGACGCTCGCTGCCGCACTCGTCGGCTGTTCCAATGCTCCGGTCGCCATGAAGTCCTCAAAGAAGTATTTCGCGCCGATCAAGACATTCGCACAGAAACCGGCATCGCAGAACAACAACAAGCTTACGTCGGCTTCCGCAGCGAAAGAGCTCTCTGAAAAGGATACGATGATCGAATTGTTAAAGAAGGAGAATCAGCAGCTCCGCGACCGTCTCTCAAAATTGGAAAAGAAAATGTCGATCATACAGTCATAAAAGAATTGCACTGCCGTTGTCTTCCGTTCGCGAGAGGATGGCGGCAAATCGGGGGAAGAAGGAACCGCCGCTCATTGCAAGGAGCGGCGGTTTTGTTTTAAATAGTGCGGAAAACCGGAATTATTTTTGTGATCGTTCTACGGATTCAGTTGATGTCATGCCGACTCCTGCTTTTTCGAGCAGATAACATGTGCCGACACCGACGGCATACGCGGCAATGTCGAGCGGATCGAACCTGCCGGAGAAGATCCCGTGCGGAAAATAGATCTGACTGATCTCGGTGACCGCGCTTCCCCCCAAGAATGCAGCGGCGGCCCGCTCCGGTGTCCGTCCGATCGTTCTCGAAAGGAAACTTCTGCTCCCCTCCTGCCACAGCTTCCTCGCCTGAATGTAGAGGAACGCCGGTCCCGAAAGGTCCGCCGCATGTGTCGTGAAGAAGAAAACATGCAGCTGCATCATGTTCAGGACCGCCGCAACGGCGAAGAGTCCCACAAGGAGCCGAAGCGCGAGTGTCCATGATGGTCCGTATCGTAATTGTGCCGACATTATGTTCCGATGTTGTTGTTGAAAATGTGATCGTACAGCGGTCAGAGTTTCTTCGTTATCGGCACCCATATCTCTTCTTCGGATTCGGGATCCCCGTTCTTATACTTCTCTCCCAGCAGTTCAAAATGCTCGCGTGTATCCACAGTATAGATAGACGACGGGAGCCAATCCTTGTAGATACGGTCGAATGTTCCCCGAAATGCGGAAGGAGGTCCTTTGTGGACGAACACCGCATATGATCCACCGGTGAAATTGTATAACTCCATTCCCGCCGGAACATCGGTACATTCATTGACCTCGACCGCAGCCCATCGTTCATATTCAACGGCGGGACTGAACGAAGCATAATCAAATATAGTGTCGAAGATCTGCAGATGATAGAGATCGGATGAAACGATTCCGGAGATCTCCTTGCGGCGGGGCATGAAGCTTTTCCATAGCTCAGCGGTCCGGTTATTCTGCAGCGACATCCTCAGATGGATGCCGATGAGTTTCTTCGGCGGTAAAAGGACGATGCGGGGTTCCATAATGGTCATTTCTGTTCGGTGAATTTCTCAAATTTCCTGAAGCGGGCCAGCACCGACCTCACCGTTTGCATGCGGGATTCAATATTGCCGCTGAGCGTGATATACGGAAGCTGCCGTGCCTGCAGGTCCTCGATGATCTGCTGCTGGAACACACGTCTGTGCACCTCGCCGGACCGTTCCCATGTATCGTCGTACGGAATGTCGATGTCGCACAGAAAGAATAGATCATACCGCTTCTCCGCCTTCACCGCAAGTTCCACCAACTGTTCGTGAGCGGTGCCGTGGTAATCCATCGAGAACAGAAGTGTTGTGATCGCATTCGTATCCGTAAAGAGGAATCTGTTCGCCTGCAGCATCATCGAATCTTCTCGCTCAATATGTCCGGTGCCGATCTCCAGCAGCTGTTCGAGCGTCAATCGGCGGTTCACCTGATACCGCTCCCAGTATTCCCGTCCGTATTCAGGCATCCACACCGTGCGGTATTCTTCGGCGAGCCGCTGCGTCAGGGTCGTCTTTCCGGTGGAAGGAGCGCCCATGAACACAGCGTTCACAATAAGGTCTTTGTACACGACCGGCGGAACATACTCCCTATTCACAAAAGTATTGTTCCGTATCTCGGTGGAGGAAATGTGAACATGCGTCCGTTTGCTATCGACAAGTCTGTTCACCGCACCAAGCGCTTTGCTCATGTGCTCGCCATAGAATTCGCTGGAATAGAAATGCGTCACCTTCCTTCCGTTGAGCACGCCGAGCACATATGTTTCCTGCTTCGCCATGATCTCCGGCGTATCTCCGGTATCCGGCGGACCGTCCCATCCTTCGATCACTTCAACATTTGGATACAGCGAACGGATCCACTCAGCGCGGACCGTCAGAGGGACATCTGTCACTTCCGGAGAGTTGTATACCAGCACGATCAAATGCTCAACCTCTTTCAGCGCCGTTTCAATGACGAATTGATGACCGCGGTGAAGCGGAGCGAATTTTCCTAAGAACAATCCTGTGGTTACGTGTGATGCGGTCATACTTCTCAAGTGGTATCCAATTATCGGGCGGAGTTCAATTTTCAGTATTGGAAAGGTAATGAATTTTCTGTGATTAACTATTGAGAATATACGGTGATGTGTATTCATTCTTTGAATGTTGAAGCGTAGGCACAACATAGAACCGCAGCTTTGTTATTCCAACAAAGCTGCGGTTATTGGGGAGGTGTAACGAGGCGTTAACGAATGACGCATTTCCGAATTTGATGAATACTGTTGGCTTATATCAGATAAAATTTGAGCGCGAGATGTAGTGCTGAAGAAGCCGTTCGGTGAAACGCGTGTGAAGAGAGAGAGTATTAACTAATGTCTTTCGGATCCAATCGGGTGTACGGATTTCCGCCGTTCTCCTTGAACCATCGTTTGTATTCCAGCATGGTCATTCCCGTGTTCCGTTTGAACACTTTCGCTCCTGTATCCTCACGGTATCCGTATTCATAGCAGATAAAGAAACAGGGGTGATTCGCCGTTACCAGCAGATCTTTCATTGCCTGGATCTTCCGCTGCACGATGTAATCTCCCAGCGGAACTCCTTCTTTCCGCAGGAACGATTTCCGCAGTGTGTCGTAAGAGAGCTGTAGAGGAGCGGAGACATTGTGGATCGTCTTCACTTCTTTTATGTGCTGCTCCACAAACCATTTGATCTCGTCTGTGTTGATACCCATACCGTGTTATCCTTTCTTGTATTGTTGGTGAAATTGAAAAATCTGTTGGTTAAAAAATGTTTACAACAAATATAATTTCACACCTCCCCCTCCGCAATCACGCATTCTCGTATTTTGTTCAAAAATCCATTGACAAAATTGGTTGCCAATTTTGACCTCCGGTATCATTCTCTTCGGCACGATTTAAAACAGCAGTGCCGTCCTTGCGGACGGCACTGTCGTTGGAATTATTATTCTGGGGAGGATCTCAATTCGGCTGATTTCGTTTTCGGAATTCACGCATCGTCATCCCCGTCAGCTTCTTGAACACTTTTGCTCCGGTGTCTTCGCGGAATCCGAATTCCAAACAGATGCAGAAACATGGCAGATTGTCCATCAGCAGCAGTTCTTTCATTGCCTGAACTTTCTGCTGATTGATGTAATCAGCCAGCGACACCTGTTCTTCGCGGAGGAATGATTTGCGGAGCGTGTTATAGGATACTTGCAGACGGGAGGAGATACTGTAGATGGAATCGACCTCTTTCAGATTCTGATCAATGAACTGCTTGATCTCGTACGTATTGATGACCATAAAGTACTTCATCCTTTCAATTGGGGAGAAATTGATAGGAATAATATATCATCACCGCTATACTTGCGCAATCACGTGAATACGTACTTTTAAAGGAGAGAATTGTCTTTTAAATTTCCGCGGAATGAATGGAAAAAAGGATGAGATGATGGAGACTGAGGACGGAAAATAAATTTTTACACTGCGGCGGAGGCAACAGAGAACCGTTTGCGGATATCCTCACCCACGCGTGTCGGTCTGCCGGTTGCACGGTCAAGCGGACACCAGAGTGTTCTCGTGCGGGCGAGGATCTTTCCATCCGCCGTTCTGATGATCTCCGTGAACCGTTCAAAATAATTTTTCACGGTCGCGCCCACCCACGTGCGTGCAGTAACGGCTTCGCCGAGTTTGATGGATGCGAGATAATCGATCTCATGTCTCACGACGACCCAGATCACCGCATTGTATTGCTCTTTGGTCGCCGCCGCCGTCCAATGCGCTACCGCTGCTTCCTGCACCCAACGAAGATAGACCGTGTTGTTCACGTGACCGAGCTGATCGATGTCGCTCTGCTCTACGGTGAGGGGAAGGTCATACCGTTCTGTGGATGGATCGATTGCGGACTCCGTTGTCATAGAGTATTACCGGCGGAAATCGGTCGGCTTTTCAAGTTCGTGAATGGCATCGGTGATATCGTCAACTTTCTTTGCCAGCAGTGCCTTCGCATCGAGCAGTCCTCTATTATAGAAGTACGCTCCGAATTCATTCGCGAAGAAATCCAGAAGAAATTCCGCATCGAACTGCCCGATCTCCTGCTGAAGCTCATCCGTAAAATACTGACGGACCCGTTTGACGATGACATCCTTCTCCTGTTTGGTGAATTTTACAAGCTCCGGTGACCGTTTCATTTATTGTACTCCGTAATGGCATCCTGAAAGAGCGCCTGCTGAAGCAGATGCGGTATCCATGCAACGCCGATGCAGACAGCGCCGGCCGCAAAATAGTACTTCCCGCGATCGATGTGTTTGGATGCACCGCTTGCCACAAACAACACTCCCGCTCCGATCGCTCCGTATTTATAATAGTTCAATGTCGTGCATTCATCAAGCACCTGCATGCTGCGCGTGTTGTCCGCAAGCAATTCGCGGAGATTATCATAATCGACATCGAGCACATGGTATCCGGGTTTACTGATATAATCGGCGGATGAGGATATCTTCATTGTCGGATTCGTATTCAGTCCGGTAACGGGATTGAAATCCGCAGACCATCGAACCGACGAGTACAGGTCCGCTTTCCCCGCCGTTGTTCTTTTCAGGAATACGAAATCATCCTTATCCATCAGATCACCGGTGAACCGTTTGCGGAAATATCCCTGCGCATTCTGATACGCCTGCGCATCCTTCAGTTCTATCCTCAGCGTACTGTCGATGGTGAGATATGGGGACGATAACGGATCACGGAGCTCTACTGTTCCGAATTTCTTCACACCGTCATTCAGCTGCACATGATCGAGTGACTGTCCTTTCAGCGCGGCGGACACGCCGGCGAACAAAAGGAGTGCGATGATGCTAAGGGATGTTCTCATGTCGACCGAAGTTGTGTGGGTTGAATTTTCTATTCGATGATGACCTGCATGGTTAAAATATCTCAAATGACGGGATCAAAATCAAAATTACATTGTGCTGTGGACCGTGAGTCCTTGTTGTTGTAAGACTTTGATCACCGTATCGGGATCATTCACCGTCCAACCGATAGTGACCTTTTTATTCCGGATCTTCAAAAAGAATATCCTGTCCCTTCCCGGCCTGCCGACATCACACGGGAACCACGTGAAAAGACTCCCCGTTCCCCAAATACGCCACTTCCCGTTGGAAATTGTTGCCCGCTCAACAGTAATGGATTCAACATCGCTGAACTTCACCGTTTTGGCACTCCCCATCGGGAAGTAATAGAGATTGAAACGGATCGAATTCTGGGATATTTCAACGAGCGGGTCTTTATAGAGCGGGGAATCTGTCATGGCAGTATTGTTTTAAATGACTCATGTTCTCAGCCACAAAGACACGAAGACACAAAATTTGTGAAAGAAATACGACACACTAATTTAGCTTTTACATTTTGTGGGATTTTGTGCATTAAGTCTTTGTGTACGTGCCACGCACTTTTAAAGTGCGTAGCACGTGAATCTGTAGAAAAGAACTTTAAATCTCCTTCTTATCAGCAACTTCCTGATTGTTCCCCGAAATATCAACAATAAAAAAGCCGGGAAGTCCCCGGCTCGTTCATCATTATCAATTATCCGTTATCAATTGCTCTTACACCGCAGGCTCCTGCTGACTGATGCAGTGGAGCGTTCCGAGTCCCCACACAAGATCCACACAGTCGATGCCGATCACCGCACGGTCCGGGAACTGCCCCTGGATGATGTTGAGCGCTTTCAAGTCGTTCGGGTGATTGAAGACGGGGACGATGACAAATCCGTTGCCGATAAGGAAGTTCGCATAGCTCGCGGGCAGACGTTGTCCGTCATACGCAACATGACCTGGCATCGGAAGCTCGATGATGGTGAACGGTTTATTATCCTGGTCCGTGAGCGTGTGCAGCAGTTTCAGATTCTCCTGCAGGATCTCATAGTTCTCGTCCTGCGGATCTTCTTCGACGCAGGTGACGATGGTCGTCGGATTGACGAAGCGCGAAAGGTCATCGATATGTCCGTCCGTATCATCGCCGACAATGCCGTCATTCAGCCATAGGATCTTCTCCTGGCCGTAATACTCTTTCAGATAGGTCTCGATCTGTTCCTGGTTGAGTCCCGGATTCCTGTTCTCGTTCAGCAGACATGCTTTCGTGGTGAGAAGACATCCTTTCCCGTTCACTTCGATTGAGCCACCTTCCATCACAATTCCCGGATAGAAGACGGGAACCTTATAATATTCGGAGATCTTCGTCGGCACGATATCGTCCAGATCGAACGGCGGATATTTTCCTCCCCATGCATTATAGGCCCAGTCGACGATCGCCAGTTTCTGTTCGGCGTTCGGATTCACCACGAAGGCAGGACCATGATCGCGGCACCATGCGTCATTCGTAGGGATGCGGTAGAGTGTGAATCTATCTTCCGGAACACCGGCAAGTGTGAGACGCGATGTGACATCCTCGAACATCTCGTCATCCTTCACATTGATGTTCACATGCTGGAAGCGCGCGATGGTCTTAACGATGTTCGTGTAGACGTGCGGCACCGGTTCGAACTTATCGGGCCACGATTCGAGCTTGTGCGCCCAGCTGAGCCACGTTGCTTTTTGCTGTTCCCACTCTGCGGGGAAACGGTAACCGAGTTGTTTTGGTGTCTTCATTATTATGGACTCTGCAAAATGTTAAGCATGTCATTCCCGAGTGCTCCTATCGGGAATCTATAAAAGATGCCCGCCAAGAACGTGCGGGCATGACAAATGAATAAAAGAATGAAAAAAATTAATCAATAAATCGTTTGGTGATATCGGAATACGCATCGATCCGCCTGTCCCGCAGGAACGGCCAATGAACGCGTGTGTTGTTGGCCCTTGCAAGGTCCACCGTCACCACATTCACTTCTTCTTTATCGTGCGATGCTTTGAAGAGGAGCTCTCCCTGATTTCCGGCGACGAATGAGCCGCCCCAGAATGTTTGATTTCCCTCGTGTCCCACGCGGTTGACGGAGACTACGGGAATTCCGTTCGCCACTGCATGCGAGCGTTGGATCGTCTCCCATGCATCGTGCTGTACTTTGTTCACTGCTGCATCTTCCCCGTCCGCCCAGCCGATGGCCGTAGGATAGAAGAGAATTTCCGCACCGGTGAGCGCGGTAAGACGCGCTGCTTCGGGATACCACTGGTCCCAGCAGATGAGCACGCCGAGTCTTCCGAATTTTGTGGCGAATGATTTGAATCCGAGATCGCCGGGAGTGAAATAGAATTTTTCGTAGTATGCCGGATCATCCGGAATGTGCATCTTGCGGTACTT
>JBMOHT010000062.1:0-19359 GCA_049317705.1 Bacteroidota bacterium
CACAGAAAGCCATGACTTTAGTCATGGCCGAACGAACAAAACACATGACTTCAGTCATGGCCATTCAAAAGACAGATAGAAACCTAACAATCCTTATCATGAAAAAACAATTGGTCTACTCCCGCTTCAACCGGTTCTGGCACTGGATGCAGTCCGCTCTTATCTTCTTTCTGGTTTTGACCGGATTCGAGATCCACGGTTCCGTGAACTTCTTCGGATTTGCTCAGGCTGTGACATATCATAATATGGCTGCCTATATGTTCCTGATACTGATCGCAATGGCCATCTTCTGGCATTTCACCACAGGAGAATGGAAACAGTATGTTCCTACCCGTGTACATCTGCGGGCACAGATAGAGTATTATCTGACCGGGATATTCCGCAATGCACCGCATCCGACCAGAAAAACGGCATTGACGAAATTGAATCCACTGCAGCGGCTGGTCTATCTCGCTCTGAAGATCCTCGTCATACCTGTTATGGTCGTGTCGGGACTCCTCTATATGTATTACCGCTATCCGCAGTCCAGCGGCATTCAGAGCTTGAACATTGAAGGACTCCAAACTATTGCCATCCTTCACACTGCCGGCGCATTCTTTTTGATCTCGTTCATCATAGCTCATCTTTATCTTATTACAACCGGGCATTCAGCTACATCGAATCTGAAAGCGATGATCACGGGTTACGAAGAGTTGGAAGAGAGCAAACAGCACGAAGGAAAATAGAGAATTAAATAATTACAAAATTACATGATTGCAAAATTGAATAACTGAGAATACTCCCATGAAAACAAAATACATGAATCCTTATCTCGCCGGATTCTTCCTCGGCTTAACGCTGCTCGCTACGATCGTCATTACCGGACGAGGACTTGGTGCGAGCGGAGCGCTGAAGAGCACCGTCGTAGCGACGGTCCATTCATTCGCACCGGAACATGCAACGGAATCAAAATTCTATTCCGAGAATTTCAAATCACTGCACGAGAATCCGCTCAAAGCGTGGCTCGTATTTGAAGTGCTCGGGGTGATCATCGGCGGGTTCCTTTCCGGAGTGGTGTCAGACAGACTGAACTTCGTCACCGAACGCGGTCCGCGCATCACCAACACCATGCGGCTCGGATTTGCGCTCATCGGCGGTCTGCTCTTCGGACTCGGAGCACAATTCGCGCGCGGTTGCACCAGCGGTGCCGCACTGAGCGGAATGGCGGTCCTCTCCACCGGAGGGATCATCACAATGATGGCGATCTTCGGAACGGGGTACGCTGTTGCGTATTTCTTCAGGAAACTCTGGTTATAAAATCCCAAATAACAAATATCAAATTCCAAACTCATGGAAGAAATGAAATTTGATATTTGGAATTTGGTGCTTGGTATTTGATACTTTGACTTATTAATTTTTGACTTACGTGAGGTTGTTATGTTCCCCTTAGTCCCCAACTTGATCACCGAAGAACTAAATCTGATCGTTGCACTCCTGATCGGCATCGCTTTCGGATTCATCCTTGAGCAGGCCGGTTTTTCTTCATCACGAAAACTCGCCGGTGTCTTTTACGGATACGATTTCACCGTCCTTCGTGTCTTCTTCACTGCCGGCGTTACCGCGATGAGCGGCGTGATCATTCTCGGATATCTCGGATGGCTCGATACGGATTTCATCTATATTAACCCCACCTATCTACAGGCTGCCATCCTCGGCGGCGTGATCATGGGATTCGGGTTCATCATCGGCGGTTTCTGTCCGGGCACGAGCGTCTGCGGAATGGCGATCGGCAAGATCGATGCGATGGTCTTCGTGGGCGGCGGACTGATCGGAGTGTTCCTCTATGCAGAGTTATATCCGTGGTTCGAAGGGATCACCAATGCGAGTTTCCTCGGCAACATCCGTATCTTCAATTCCCTCGGAATGTCGCAGGGATTGTTCGCGCTGATCCTGATAGCGGTCGCTGTCGGTGCATTCATTATGACGACCATGATAGAGAAGAAGGTCGCTCCCGACGGACCGGCAAAAGGGTTCAATCAACTACATCATCGCATTGCCGGGATTGCTGTGCTTGCACTTGGCGTTGCTCTTCTGTTCATGCCGGATTATAAAGAACGGGTCATGAACGAAGTATCGCAGCCCGAATTCCTGAAGACGTTTCAGGTGAAAGAAATGACGCCGGATGAACTCACCTTCCGCATTATCGACCACGATCCGAAACTGAGCATTATCGATCTCCGCCCGCAGACGGAATTCGCAACAATGCTTCTTCCCGGTTCATCCAATCTCGAATTAAAACAGTTGTTCCAGAAAGAATTCAGCGAACTGCTCGGAAACCGTCACAAAAAGAAAGTGTTCGTTGCCAATAATGAGAATGATGCTCGGACTGCTGCTGCGATAGCACAGCGTTTGGGATATGAGAATTTCTTTGTGTTGTGCGGAGGGATGCCGAATCTTGTAAGAACGGTATTAGAGCAAAAAGCGGGATCTGAAAATTTTACCTGCTCCTATTCAGGGCAGACACAAACCTTCGATATTCGTCAGGCAAAAGATACTGAGCGCTTCCGATCAAAAGCCGGAGCTGTGCTTGCGGGGATGATTCTTGAAGCGAAGAATAGCGCAGTAAAACCAACGAAACTGGTCAAAAAAGTATCGGGCGGCTGCTGAACGGGTTCTACAACTCTGAACTTATTTTGTTTTCAGCACCGACTCATTGTGAAATTGTTCGACCATGGTCTGGTCGCATTCTTTCATGAACCGGCCGAACGAGACAAAAATGCTCAGCACGATAATGTAGCCCACGAGATACATTGCAAGTTCCATACTTCCCTCCTTGAGTGTAAGGTCCATTTTCTCCGGGAAATAATTACAATTTGCATGCCAAAACCGGTTTAGTAAAATCAAAAGGTTTTTCGGACAAATTACTGCTGATTTTCGCAATTTGGATAAAAACGTTTACATTTCGTTTTCAAAGGTTGACGGATATTGAACACTTGTTTACATTCATATATTCAAGGGAAGAACTCTTTCCTAAATCCTGCTTTTTATCTCACTTCACAATAGCTACAGATCTCATTCGTGTGACGATTCCATCGCCGGAGTTTTCGCTGATATAAATTTTCACGAACCCTTTGCGGGTGCTGTCCATTTCGATTGGAATCCCCCTCTGCTCCCATTGAACACAATGCGTCGGAAACGGTTTTACTGCATCGACCCATTTCCCGTTCTTTAGAGTCCACACATGGTAATTCATCCAGCAGCTTGTGAACCAATCCTGAAGAAGACCGACCTCATGCGAACCATTCCGGTTCAAGTCCCCCAGATTTACCGGATCACCGCCAATACATTGGTCTATAAAAATTGAAGGTATTGACGTGTCAGAAAAATGAATGGTGCTGCTGCAGTTTCCGATACAAGCCATTCCTGTACTGTCGATCGTTGGTGGAATGAGCCACATGAATTCTATTTTACCGTCCCCGTTAAAATCCCCTTTCACCGCATCAGCCGGGATATTCCCGCTCGTGTCATGGATCGTCTGCGGATACAAACGGGGAAATGAGATGAACAACAGAATACAAAAGAATGACAAGCGGACCGGGGATAACTTCATAGTGTGCAAACAGAAAGTGAAATACAGAAGTAATGAGCAGAATGTATCGGAAAGATGGAATAGAATCAATGAACAATTGATTTTCTTCCAATAAAACCGTAAGTTTACACGTCCAAAATATATTGGGCGTTTAGCTCAGTTGGTTCAGAGCGTTCGCCTCACACGCGAAAGGTCGTAGGTTCAAGTCCTACAACGCCCACAACAATCTGCCTCCAATTCGGAGGCAGTATTGTTTTAAAAACGCCTCACACCCGCCAAAAGGATATCGGCTCCCTATGGGACACCGTTGGTGCAGGCGTGAAATGTCGCAGGTTCCCCCAGTCTGCACCAAGGGTGTCTCTTTGCGACAGGCAGGCAAAAAGTCCTACATCGTCCACCACTGAAGCCTTAAAACGTATTGTTTTGAGGCTTCGTTGTATGAAACCGATACCGAACTAAAGTGCGGAACTCTTTTTCAGGTTCGTCGAGATATTCGGCAGTGAATGACTCAACAGCATTTATAATAAAGGATCAACTTCCGTTGTTTTCGGGAATACGTTATTTCCTTTCCATTCTCGGTGCTGATCACATAATGGAAACCGATCGTCCCTTTCTCATTGAACACCTCCATCCACACATCTCTCGGAATGGAATTGTTCTCCATCTCCAGAGTATCCCTTATGGCGGGCATCGAAAAATTCTCTTCGTCAAAATAATGAGAAAGTCTCTTCGTCACTCCGGCACTGTCGTCCCCTCCCCGTTCCGTTGAGCCGAATTGTTTGAATTGGTCCATTGAGAACCGATCGGTAAACAGGATTTCACCTTTTGGGGATGTGACTGTGAAATATAATACGGAGGAAGAAAAGTTTTTTCCCTTCACCGTGACGGTAAAAATATCATCATGCTTTGACGAAGAGAACAAATGTCTCTTCTGCAGCGAATACAATACATTCGGTGACGATTGAGACTCGGCGTATGACACTAAGAAAAATGACATTCCAATCAACAGGATAGATCGCACTGAATATCTCCTAAATGTAACATTAAAGGGTATAAGCACCGAACGGTAGAACGTACATGACGGTATTAAATATATAATAGTGTTTATTCCCGTGAGTGTCACATTAATTGATACTGTCGATAAAGGGAGCGGAAAAACCGTGCGATACTTCCGCATTGCAATTCCTGCAATTTAATGGTACCTATCATGGTCACTCTGTGAACCTGATCTCACTTCCGGAGACCTCTACTATGAATACCTTCCGACTATTTGCATTCAGCATCCTCCTCTCCCTTCCACTCTCAGCACAAGGAACCGTCTATCTTGTCCTCGGTTCCGACACCGGAATTTGGGAAGGACTTGATGTCTCCAAGTATTATTGCACTTACAATCTTGGACTGTATGATGATCCTGCGCGGAATACGTATGCGGTGATGGACCCGGCATTCCGGGATCAGTTCAAGGATTCATACGGCACTACGATGAAGATGACCTGGTGGATGATGGCGGGAAATGTCTACCGATTCGCAACGAATACGAACGTCCCGGTCCCGAATACGATGACGCTCTATCTGATGAAGAAATATCACGGAACGAATGTCGCCCGGTTCGGAGATGAACTTTCCCTTCACTACCACACGTTCACATGGACCGATTACAATAACGACGGACAGTTCTTCTGGAATCAGGCGAAGAATTTCAACGAGTGTAAAGAGGATTTCGAGGTCACGCTGGCGGATTTTCTGCTGGAAGAGAATACCGTTCCGGTCTCATTCCGCAGCGGATGGCATTATATGGACAATGAATGGCAAAATTATATCGATCCTCTTATTCCGTATTCGCTCCACAATGATTATCCCGCAAAACGGTCAAGTATCGTGGAACCGATCGATAATGTGTTCGATTGGTCCAAAGCGTCGAAAGAATTCGTTCCGTATCGAGTCTCCCTCACAGATTATCAGCTGCCGGGAAAAGGAAAAAGCTGGAACGTTCGATCGCAATACATGGCGCACCTCACTGCCGCAGACATGGATTCGCTCTTCGCAAAAGCGGGACGCGGGACGGATCAAGTGGCGTCTTTATGGGCGCATCTTCCCGAAGCCGATTTCGCCTACAACATGAAACGGCTGGATAGTCTTGCACACATCAGCGCAAAGAAATTTCCGAATGTTCCGTTCCGCTATTCCACCGGAACCGAAGCGATGCAGCGGTGGCGCGGTTCGAAGGACACCATCCCGCCAACGATCACATTAACGGAGAAGGTCACCGGTGAGCAGGTCACGTTCGAAGTCACGTCCAACGAGGATATCTTTCAGAATGAACCGCTTATTGCGGTGAAGGATATGAATGAACGATCCGTTCTTCTGCACAGCACGAAGACCTCCGCTCATTCATGGACGACAATATCACCGCTCCTTCGTTCATCCATAGTCAAAGTCGGTGCAGCCTTAACCGATACGATGGGAAATCTCTCCACCGTCTTCAAGAACTATCTCCCTGACGATATCTATATTGATAACAAGGAATCAGGATATCAGGAACTCCGCGGTTCTTGGACTACATCGTCCATCCGTTCATGGGGGACTGATTCACGTCAAGCGGTTCTTACCGCAACGGATTCGGCAGTGATCGAATGGACTCCTTCTATTAAACAATCCGGGAAGTATAATATATTCCTTCAGATACCGAAGCTCACCAACCCTGCTGATACGTTACGGTTCACAATATCTTCGAACGGTATGGTGGTCAACTCCTTAATTATGACCGCTCCGTTCACAGAAAATAAATGGAGATACATCACAACAGCGGAATTCTCATCCGCTGCCGCTGCTGTTATCCGCATGACGGCGGACGGAAAGAATCAGGCGGGAAAAACGGTCTGCGCGGACGTGCTGAAACTTTCCGGCATCGTCCATCAACGGAAGATCCAAACGCCGCAATCCACGATTAATCCCGTGCCGATCAGTGAAGAGGACAGTGTCACCGTACAATTCTCCGTACAGAATCAGGGAATCGGCGATCTTACGATCACTTCAGTTTCATCAAAAAAGAATTTAGCCGGAGTATCACTTACATTACCGCTTGTCATTCCCGGAATGCAGAGCAGTCCCATACCGCTCGTTTTCTATTCCTCCAAGAGCGGACTTTTCAATGACACGCTTACGATCATCAGCAACGATCCGCTGACACCTGAACTCCGCGTGCCGATCACAATAACAGTGCAGCCGTATTTCAAAGTGATCGATAATGAGGATGGACAATACTACAGTGAGTCCGGTCCATGGGCTAAGAGTGTCGCTCAGGTCTGGGGAAATTCCAGCCGATACGCACCGTCCGGAACCGGTGCCAGCGCATTCTTTACGGTTCCACTAAAGAAGAACGGCACCTACGAGATCCTCGAGATCGTCCCGAAAACGGTCAATTCAGTTACAAAAGCACTGTATACGATCCGAAATGGTGCCGATACCGCCGGCACGGTAACGCTGGACCAGAATCTCGGCAGCGGCGGATGGGTCTCACTCGGAAAATTCTCTCTGTCATCGTCGGCAGCTGTTACCGTTAAAGTGCAGGACAAGGGAGCAGAATCGAATTTCGTACTCCGAGCGGACGCGATAAAAGTGCAGATACAAACTCCGCTCTCCGTTGAACGCAGTCCAATAGAAGCGGTGAACGATTTTGTACTGGAACAGAACTTCCCTAATCCGTTCAATCCGTCCACCACAATTCGGTTCGGACTTCCGCAGCGATCGCGTGTAGTACTGACGGTCTATGATATGCTCGGCAGGACCGTGCGGACACTGGTGCGCGAAGAGATGGAATCCGGAATGCATTCACTGCAGTTTGACGGAACGGGACTTTCGAGCGGCATGTATGTCTATGCGATCACAGCTGGTTCTTTTTCACGATCAAAGGTAATGGTCCTCGTCAAATAGCGGCGCAGCGTGCAGATGCTGCCGCCGGCTGAACACATCAACAATACAATCATCTATCACAGCTAAGAATATTTCCATGTCAGCTCCCTCTTCATCTGAATCGTCCCGCATCGGCGTTGTTGATGCACTCCGAGGATTCACGATCCTCTCCATTATGCTGCTGCACAACATCGAGCATTTCGATCTGTATCATTTTCCGGACTTCCTTCCCGTGTGGATGAAACAGTCGGATTCAATCATCTGGGATACGCTCTTCTTTCTGTTCGGCGGGAAATCGTATGCGATCTTTGCTCTGCTGTTCGGACTCACATTCTTCATCCAGTTCAGCAATCAAGAGAAGAAAGGGAAGGATTTCGGTGGACGGTTCGCATGGCGGTTGATCATCCTGTTCCTGTTCGGTATCGTGAATACTCTCTTCTATTCGGGAGATATCCTTGTTCTCTATGCCGTGCTTGGATTCTTTTTGATACCGGTCAGAAAATGGAGTGATACGGTCGTCCTGACCATCGCCGCGGTATTGATGTTCCAACCGTTGGAATGGTACAGAATTATTATGCTTTCCATTGATCACGCATATACGGTCCCGGCCAATCTTTCCAATCAATACTTTGCTGCATCGGGGGGATATCTTACGGGAAATTCATTCACGGCAATGCTCTCGGGAAATCTGTTCAACGGACGATTCGCTTCCCTTTTTTGGTCGTGGGAGAACGGCCGGTTCTTTCAGACAGTGTCACTCTTTATGACCGGGATGGTACTCGGCAGGAATGGAAGATTCATTCCTTCGGATGAGAACAAAAAGTTTTGGAAGAATATATTGATCCTCTCCGCAGTCTCATTCATTCCGTTGTATATTATGAAATTGAATATCCAATCACTGTTCCCGGGTGAATCAGGTCAACGGCTCGGGATGATCATTTCGTCCTGGTCAAATATCTCGTTCATGACGCTGATCATCTCTTCCTTTATCACCGCATATCATCGAGGGACCGCATGGCTGACACTCTTCTCCCCGCTCGGGCGGATGAGTCTGACAAATTATGTGATGCAGTCTATTATCGGTTCGTTCATCTATTACGGTTACGGATTGGGAATGTATCGCTACACGGGGGCGACGTATTCTCTCGTTATCGGTACGGTATTGTGTCTACTTCAGATATTCTTCTGCCGGTGGTGGATCGCACGATTCAAGCAGGGTCCGCTGGAACAACTGTGGCATAAAGCAACGTGGATCTGAAGCCCCGCTGAAACAACAATGGGCTCAATAAACATCTATTCAGCCCATTCGTTTCAATTCCAATATATCGTTGATGATTTATTTCATCAAAACCATTTTTTTTATTGCCGAGAATGAACCGCTGTGAATGCGGTAAAGATAGACACCGGAAGATAGATCTTTTGCATTGAACTCCGCGGAATATCTCCCCGCTTTCTGATATTCATTGACGATCGTCTGAACTTCCTGTCCGATAACAGAATAGACCGATAGGGTTGTAAACCCGTCCGACGGAATACTGTAGCTGATTCTCGTAGCAGGGTTGAACGGATTGGGATAATTCTGCATCAGTTCGAATGCGGAAGGTGTACTGTTCTTCTGTTGTCCGGCGGATGTGACCGAATATCCTTCCATGATCTTATATCCCCATGCAGGCAGAGTCATCGAATAATTCGGGGTCAGCGACATGATCGAATCAGTGAAGATGTCCCTGAATGTTCCGACGGAGCTGCTTCCGGAAAGCGTGAATGTTTTTGCAGAGGATGAAAGATTAAAGACCGACAGAACTTTATCTGTCCCTTTTTGCCGGATGAATGCGTAGATATTTTGATCCAATGTTGTGCTGACTCGTTCCGGTTCTGCCCCTTTTGTTCCGTTCCATAATGCACTGTTCCTGGTTTTCAGTTTGAGCAGCGCACCGATCCTTGCTGCCCGCGGACTCGCCGACCATACGATCTCATCCTTATCGAAGAATTTCAACCGGTGATTGAGTCCCGCTTCCTGTCCTCCATATATAAGAGGCATGCTGCGTACCGTCGCCGATAGAGCGATGAAAGCATCGGCAGCAGCTCCAAACAGTTCCGTATCGGTGCCATACCAGGAATTCTCATCGTGGTTCGATGTGAAATACAATCGATAGATATTTCCGGGATAGAACAGATACTCGTTGGCAATATAAGCTGCGAGATCATTCGCATTGTTCGTTCCGTTGTACAGTTTCGGAAGGATACCGCCGCCGAATCCGTAAAAGTTCCAGCCGAAGGTCATGTGAAATCCCGCCCCCGAATACTGCGTTCCTTGATCCTCCGCCAGCAGGAAGATATTGGGCTTCACCTGTTTCAATGCGGCAGCGACCTGGGACCAGAAACCGATCGGAACGAACGATGCGGCATCGTATCGGAACCCGTCCACCTTCATCTCCGTCACCCAATATTTCATCGCATCGATCATGTATGTGCGGAGTGAATCATTCGTATAATCGAGCTGTATCACATCGCTCCAGTTCGTGCCGGAAGGTGCAGTGAATACACCGCCGGTCCCTTTCACATACCATGACGGGTGTGTCACGGTGAGCACGTTATCCCACGATGTATGATTGGCCACCCAGTCTAGCATCACGAACATTCCCTTGCTGTGAATGGAATCAACGAGAGTATGAAAATCCGCTGCGTTTCCGAATTCGGGATTAATGCCGTAATAATCTTTTA
The DNA here is from genome assembly GCA_049317705.1 of Bacteroidota bacterium. Lineage (GTDB taxonomy): Bacteria > Bacteroidota > Ignavibacteria > UBA10030 > UBA8401 > UBA8401. The sequence goes on from JBMOHT010000062.1 coordinate 10,205, forward strand.
CGGAATAGTAACTACCAAGGGAACCGAGTTTGTTCTTCGTGCCGATCGGATTGATGGGCATGAACCAGATGATGCTCACTCCCAGATCCCGCAGACGGTCAAGGTGCGTGCCGAATGCTTTGAAGGTGCCGGCTTTCGTATACTGGCGGACATTCACTTCATAAAGCGCTTTGTCTGCAGTCCATGAAGTATGGTCCTGCGCAACAGCAGAACTGGTCAACAGGAAAAAAGCTGCGGAGAAGATCGTACACAAACGGTTCATAGTCATTGCGGTCTCATTTCGGGAGGAGAAAAGTGTCTATTCAATATAGAGATCTTCCGTCCATACATCAAAGAGCATATTCACTATTGCAATTCACCAGCGGGTGTAATAGATTTACGCTCACTCAATCATTGTTTCAGTATAACAGGATCGGAAAATATTCAATGGGTACAACGGCCGTCTGTTTTGGTGAAGTGCTGTGGGATAATCTGCCGGACGGCGCCGTTGCGGGAGGTGCTCCCATGAATGTGGCGATCAGACTCGCATCGCTGGGGAACAGATCCGGTGTCATCTCCGCAGTCGGTGATGATGAACGAGGCGAGCAGCTGCTGAGTCTCCTCCGGACCAGGAATGTCGATACTGCATTCATTCAAAAGAATTCATCGCTGCCGACCGGTGAAGTGAACGTTACTCTCGATGCGGACGGAATTCCTTCCTACAATATCGTCTCTCCGTCAGCCTGGGATCAGATAACCGTGACGGAACAGTCTCTCAATGCGCTCCGGAACGCCGATGCATTCGTCTTCGGTTCCCTCGCGTGCCGTAATAGCACATCCAAAGAAACGCTGCTTCGCTTTTTGGAAGAGAAACCGTATGCGGTTTTCGATGTGAATCTGCGTGCACCATTCTATTCCCTTCCATTCGTCGATGAACTAATGCAGCATTCCGATCTGATCAAACTGAATGACGATGAATTGCGCGTCGTCTGTTCTGCGTCAGGGACAGATAACATAGAAACGAATGTTCGTTTTCTTTCGGAAAGGACCGGAGCGGAGATCATCTGTGTGACGCGGGGAAAGGATGGAGCAGTGGTCTATTCGGACGAAGTATTTACTGAACACCCGGGATTCAGTGTTCCGGTCACCGATACCGTCGGGTCAGGAGACAGTTTCCTTGCAGGATTCCTCTCGTCGATGCATTCCGGGAATACAATCGCCCGGTCATTGGAATTTGCCTGTGCGCTCGGAGCGATGACCGCGACACAGAAAGGGGCCAACCCGGAATTCACCATTGACGAAATTCAGAAGTTCATCGTCAACAATTCACGGTGACCTTTATTTCAGCAGCACCGCTTTCATTAACCGGGTCTGTCCGCCGGATTCCAACCGGATAAAATAGGTCCCGCCGGCACGATTCCTTCCATTCAACGAGATTCTGTATTCCCTACCCGGCTCCGCATCGCTTTGATGGAGAATTCCCAGGAATTGTCCTACACTATTATAGAGCGTAACGATAGCTTGACTTCGGACCGGCACTGTGAACACAATCGTTGCAGAAGGATTGAACGGATTGGGATAACAATGAAACGATAATTCAGTTGGAACCGCCTGGAAAGGTCTCACTTCTGTTGCTATTGAATCCTCAAATGCGGAGATGGATGAGAGCACTTCTCCGTCAAATCCAAACAGTGCTAAATTCTCCCATGCCGAACTCCACGATGGCGCAGTGATACCGTCCGGTTCCCAATAGAAGACCCCTCTTCCTCTCTGCAGAGGAATATCCCGAACAGTCTTCAGAATATCACTCAGATATTTCTTTTGTCCATCCACTGTTGCAGGATAGCCGGCAAGAAGCTGACCGGAGGAACCGACGATATTCGCTGTATTATCATTCCAGGAGAGTGTGAACGGATAGGCGATCTCGGCGAGGACAATTGGACGACCATAGCGCACGGATAGTTTTTCCACATTGTCCTTCATTGCAGCGATCGTTCCATGCCACCAAGGATAATACGAAAGACCGATCACATCGAACGTCGTAAAGTATTTTGTAAGATTGTCGAAGAACCACGATGATGTTGTGTAATTACCGCCGGAGTCGATGTGGATCATCACGGTGACCGTGTCCGTCGCAGCGATCACATCCGTCATTCCGGCACGGGCGGACGTGAGAAGTTCGGCGAGTTTCGTCCACTGTGGAACGGTGTTGTATGTGTCACACACATTCCCTTCGTTCCAGAGCATTCCGCAGATGATCTCATTACCGAACTGCACCATCTCAGGTAGTGTTCCCTGTTTTTTCATCGAGGAAAAAACAAGCGCAACATACTGTCGAACACTGTCTTTCAACTGCAGGAAGGTGAGTCCTTTCCATGCGGCGGGGATCGTCTGCTGTCCCGGATCGGCCCACCAATCGGAGAAATGGAAATCGAGCAGCAGCTTGAATCCGTTCTCCTTGGCCCGCTTTGCCATCGCAAGTGTATGCGCAAGATCGTTGATGCCACCCACCGGCGTATGCCAGATACGGAGCCGTGCGTAGTTGAATCCGTGTTTCCGCAGAAGGATGAGCGCATCCTTTGGACTCCCTTGTTCACGGAACACTCCACCGCCGGCCTCCACTTCCTGAAGCCAGGAAATATCTGCTCCTTTGATGAATTCCTTCTGCTGAGCAGGTGCTGCGCTGAACAGCATCAACAATGCGGAAAATATGATCAACCCATTTTTCATTCTTGTTCAATATACGAACACATCGTTCCTTATATCAAACGAACATTCGATATTGGAGCATTTTATAGAGCGAATCCGTCATGTTTTTTCTGACATGCGGACAAGTTTATTCTTGCAATCAAATCTTTCCTGCCGTAGATTTGTCCCAGAACAATGATCCATTGCATCGCACAACTGGTCAATGCCTCCATGGTTTCACTCTGGAGGCATTTTACATTTTACGGATACCATCAATCACCAACACGAAAGAACACCATGAAACTCCTTCTTACGGTAACAACCTGCCTGCTGCTGATGTCATGCGGCGGGAACAAAAAAGCAGAATTGAAAACAGACAAAGACAGCGTCAGCTACGCCATCGGTCTCGATGTCGGCAATACATTCAAACGTCAGGGTATCGAGATCGAGCCCGAAGTGTTCATTCAGGGATTGAAAGATGCTGCAGATACCTCCGGCAAACCCTTGCTGACCGATGAACAGATCCGCTCATGCATGATGTCGTTCCAGCAGAAAATGATGGCGAAACAGCAGGAAAAAGCGATGGCGCAGTCCGGACCCGCAAAAGCAGAAGGCTCCAAATTCCTTGCTGAGAACAAGTCGAAACCCGGGGTCGTCACAACCGCAAGTGGTCTGCAGTATAAAGTGATCTCAGAGGGAAAAGGAAAGAAACCGACCGCGATGAATGAAGTGAAAGTGCATTACCGCGGTACTCTGGTGAACGGAACGGAATTCGACAACTCCCGCAAGAACGGCGAACCGATCACCTTCCCGGTCGGCGGTGTCATTCCCGGTTGGACGGAAGCACTGCAGCTGATGCCGGTCGGTTCGAAATGGGAATTATATATCCCCTCCGAACTGGCATACGGCGACCGCGGTGCGGGACCGATCCCGCCCGGTTCCACGCTCATCTTCGAAGTGGAACTGCTTGCGATCGTAAAATAAACGATCCGATTGGATGAATAAAAAAATCCCTCTCAATTTCGAGAGGGATTTTTTTTGCAGTTTACTATTCAACTACTTTCCATTGTTCTGCGGTCCAACTCCGATCTGTATCTCATTCCTCCGCAGGAACCACGGCATAAAGGGCGGATCATAACGGGCAATGACGGGGATCCCGACCGAGGGATATCCATTGGTCTTCATCCATTGAACAAGTTCCTGCTCATGTTCTTCCATCGATTCATCCGTCCACCTGCCGGAGAAGCGGATGACCGCTACAATGCGGGACGGTATCTCGCGAAGATGAACGGACGTATCAGCCGGGACCGGCGAAGTTGCGAGTGTATATTTCATCGGCAGTGTGAATGCTACCGTATATCCGCCGGCAGAACGTGTTGTGGATACCGGAGCTGTCATTTCGATCTTCTCGGAACGTGTTGTCGTCACCGGAGCGGTCATCGCAATATCACTTTTCGAATTATTGTTCCCGGTGATATACTTGAACAACACCTTGAATGCCGCATTGGAAGCTTCATCCATCACCTGTGCAGGAATGAACGTCTCCGCAATGATATAGGATTGATATTCGCGTATCTCGATCTTCCCGTCACTCTTGAGTATTTTATATGATGGTTCTTCGATAGCCATACAGATCGTCCCTCCGCTCACCAGCAACAGTATTACATGTAAGAGATTTTTCATGACACATTACCATACCCTTCTATTGAACATTGTATTGGTCCAATTCCTCTTCTGCAACAGCGGTCAGACAGATATATTGTTCGGCCGTGAGTAGATCATCTGCACCACGGAGATATTCTTCATCGCGAATCCCGCTTCGCAGTAACTCAGATAATAATTCCATTTGCGGATGAACCGGTCATCGAATCCGAGCTCCATGATCTGTCCGATCTTCTTGTTGAACATCTCGCGCCAGAGCGAGAGTGTCTTCGCATAATCTTTCCCGAAATCGGTCAGATCCACAAGATGCATCTCTCCGGTTCTGTTGATCGCTTCATTCATCGCACCGATGGAAGGAAGAAGCGTTCCCGGGAATACCCGCGATTGTATCCAATCCACCCCTTTTCGGAATTCATTGTAGCGCGAATCGGGAGATGTGATCACCTGGAATCCCGCAAGACCGTCCCTCTTCAGCAGCTGCTGCACTTTCTTGAAGTAGACCGGCAGGAATTCATGTCCGACCGCTTCGAGCATCTCAATGGAAACGATCTTATCATATTCTCCTGTCACATCGCGGTAATCCATCAGTTTGATCTCCACTCGGTCCGCCACACCTTCACGCTCGAATCGCGCTTTCGCAAATGCATACTGCTCTTTCGAGATAGTGATGGTCGTAACGCGGCAGCCGTATTTCTTCACGGCGTGGACGGCAAATCCTCCCCATCCGCTCCCGATCTCCAGTACATGATCATCCGCTGAGATCCTCATCTTCCGGCAAAGCCGGTCGTATTTCTGATATTGCCCTTCTTCCAGCGTCGACGCTCCGTTGATGAAGTGGGCGGAAGAATACGTCATTGACGGGTCGAGCCAGAGCGAATAGAAATCGTTGCTCAGATCGTAATGCTCGGAGATATTCTTCCGGCTTCCTTCTCTGGTGTTGGAACGGAACAGATGCGATAGTCTGTCGACGAACTGCAACATCCCCATCGGAGAGAATTTCCTTTTGGAACCGGAGAGAGCGGGATTATTCTCATAATTCAGGATCCACCACGAGATGAAATTCGTGATACTGTCCGTATCCCAATCCCCGTCCTCATACGAATCGCCGAAACCGACATCGCCGTAGAGGATACTTTTCCGGAACATCTCCGGACTGTTGATGCGAAGGGTTGCTTTTACTTCGGCATTCTGATCGCCGATGCGGAGCACCTCTCCGTCGTACAATGTGATCGTCAAACTCCCTTTCGTCAGACTTGAGAGCAGTTTCAACGCGATCGTTTCGTAAACGGACATCCGTCTTCCCGACGCCAACAGGCCGGCCAGCGAACGTTCTTTTACTTGTTCCATACAGCTATCTCCTTTTGTAATTCCGGGTGATCTGTTTTTCGGAGGAACGGCAGTTTCCTCAGATATAATTTCAGCGCCTGCCAGTGGATGAGCGTTATCACCTGCAGCGTGATGAACGGGAACCGGAATACATACCACAGCAGTCTCGCATCGGTCAGCTCTTTACGGATTCCCGTGACCGTGCTCAGGAAGAACTTCTTCCCGTTCTGATGATCGTTGATGGTCACATGCAGTTTCTCTCCCGGCAGTCCAAGATCGAAATCGAATGTCGTATCAAGTTCAATGAACGGCGATACATAAAAGAATTTTTGAACCAGTTTCCGGAATCCGTTCTCCGTCCTATCCTCTTCCCGGAGCAGATACGGTTTCAGCTCTCCGAAGGTATTCCCCACTTCCGGCACGGCGCAGACGGGAGTTCCCGCTGCATCATAACAATAATTGAACGAAACGGGATTGAAGACGTATCCGAACATGCGCAGATTAGTCACTAGAGATACTCTTCCGCCGGGAATTGATACTCCGTTCTGCCGAAGATATTCCAGCACATTCTCTTTGATGCTTCCCTTGCCGAACTGCATGTGATCGGAATCCCGCAGCGAAAAGATATTGAACCTGTTCACGCTGAATAACCGCAGTGATGAGTTCAGCGTTTCCAGTTCATCGAGATCGATATGGAACATGAAGATCCTGTACACGAACCTGTTCTTGAGCGGTTCGAGCCGGTGATGCATCACTGTGCATTCGTATAGAGATGAATTCATATGAAAACCATCACCGCGGAGATCGCAGAAAACGCGGAGGATCCAATAACATTTTTTCCTTCAACGTTCTCTGTGTTCTCAGCGCCCTCTGCGGTGAAAATTAGACCCAGATTGTTTGCTTCGATAATGTCCGACTTAATTCCAATCCGGAGGTGAACGCATCCTCATGGAATCCATACTTGAAATAACTGCCGCAAAAATAGAGCGGACCCGTCTGATTCAGCAGGTGGAGCTCGTCCTGTGCTTTCTGCGAAGCAACAGTATAGACAGGGTGAGTGTAGACGATCCGTTTCAGTACTTTTTGCGGATCGATCAGTTCCTCACCGTTGATGTTCACAAAATAGTTCTTCTTCTTCGACACCTGCTGGAGACTGTTCATCCAATAGACGGTGCTGGGGGAAAGTCCGTTCTTGCCCCCGTCCAATCGGTAATTCCATGATGACCATGCCAGTTTCGTTCTCGGCATCAATTTCTCATCCGTGTGAAGGACCGCGATATTCTCCTGATATTTGAACTGCGATAACAGCCGCTGTTCCAACGGAGTCGGCTGTGCGATCATGGAAAGTGTCTCATCCGCATGCGATGCAAAGATCACCTTATCGTAGACCGCACGTTCGCCGTTCGCCAGAATCACCGTTGCCGTTTGTTCATTCCGTTCCACCCGGACCACCGGCGATTTCACATGGATCTTCTCTTTAAATGGTGCGACCAGGATCTCGCGGTACGACTGACTCCCGTTCACGATGGTATACCATTGATGCTGCGTCTTCAATCCGAGGAATCCGTGATTCGTGAAGAACCTGACCAATGAGAATGCCGGGAATTGGAGCATCAGATCGATCGGAGTGGACCAGACCGCCGAGCTCATCGGGACGATGTACTTATAGAGGAAGTCATCGCCGTATCCCTTCAATTTCACATATTCTCCGAGCGTCATCTCCGCAAATTTCGGATCTGTCAGCACCTCACCGCATTCTTCATTGAAGCGGTTGATCTGAAGGAGCATTCTGATATAGCGGGGATTGAAAATATTTCTTCTCTGCGCGAACAGTTCGTTCAGTCCTGACCCGGAGAATTCCAATCCGCTCGGTACGTGATTCACCGAGAAGGACATGGAGGTCTTCTTCGTCGGCACATTCAATTCCGCAAAGAGACGGATGAGATTCGGATACGTCACCTGATTGTAGACCATGAATCCGGTATCGATATGGACCTTCGTCCCCTCTTCATCCACTGTGACCGTATTGGTGTGACCACCCACGTAATTATTCTTTTCGAACAGTGTAATATCGAAATCGTGCTGAAGGAAATGAGCAGCGCCCATTCCTGCGATTCCCGAACCTATGATTGCTAATTTTTCCATTCTCTATCTCTGAATTACACTACAGCTTTTGTTTGGAATTTGCTTTTTTGGAATTTGATATTTGATATTTGATTTTTGGAATTTGGAGTTTCATCCCTACGGCCCCGGCTTGTCGAACGTCACCCGCACAACGTAACTCTTCCCCTGTTCGTTGTAGAGATTGGAGATCCCTTCATACTTCACCGCCCGGCGTGTTTCCGTATCATACCAAACGACGACAGGATCGACAAACAATCGGATGAACCAATGGTCAGATTCAAAACGGATAACTCTCGACTTCCTGCCAAGGAACATTTCTTCCCGGACATTCACCAGCCGGAACTGATAATAATCCAGCTGCGACGGCACTCCGAGATAGAACATTACATTCTCATTTCGTCCCAGCGCATCCCAATTGTTACGGACGAGATTATTCAATCCTGCATCGATAGCGAACGGCTTGGGTATCGAAACGATCTCCTCTTTTGCCGACGAACTGCCGTCTTTTTTGTTCAATAACTTTATACCAGTACTGACCTGTTCGGCGGACTCGATCGTTCCATACCGATAATCCTCACGGCGGAACGACGCAACGGAAGACGTCCCGTTAAAATTGATCTCTTTCTTACCGATGATATTCTTCTTTTCATCACGATACGTGATCACCGAGCGGACATTCACCTCGTTATCATAGAACGCTTCATGCTCTTCGGTATAGATCAATTTTCCGGATTTGAGATCGACTGCACTGCCGACATACCGTTCGGTTCGCGACTCCGCCCGCATCATTGATAGACCCATTACCAATAAAATAAAAATCTTCATCACTGCAACCCTATAATCATGTAATCTTGAAATCTTGCAATCTTGCAATTAAATATAATTTTTTCTGCTCTATTTTTTTCCAAACAAATAATGACTCACGATCCATTCCTCCCCGTTCCGATACCCCCACAATTCCGCGCACGCCATAAAGAACACCCGCCAATAACTGACCCATTTTGTCGTGTTCTGCTCACCGTAGGTCGCGGCAAAAATACGGCGGACCTCAGTTTCATGCGCATCCATATTCTTCAGCCACATCTCACTCGTTTTACTGTAATGGAGTCCGGACACATGCCAATGCTTCTGGATGGCTACATGCTTCGGGAAATACATCAGCAGATGGTCACTCGGCATGATCCCGCCGGAAAAGAAGTATTTCGACATCCAGTCTGTTTCATCCTTTACCTCGAACAGATAAGCGAAATCTTTATGGGTGAAGATATGAACGAACAATTTCGCTTCATCCTTCATGAACGATGAGACCTTCTCCAAAAGCTTCTCATAATTCCGCATATGTTCGAACATTTCCACCGATACGACACGGTCGAATT